>JAUCFZ010000120.1 GCA_030377915.1 Clostridiaceae bacterium HSG29 | reverse complement strand
TGAAAAAAAATGCTTTAATTTATTATCTAATTGAATTATTGTTTTATTTTCAATAAATTTAATAAAAGTTTTTTCATTATGAATTTCGATCTTTCCTGAAAAAATATCAAATTTAATATTATTATTTCTATTAATTCTAAAATCAAGAATTTTTAAATCAGTAATTCCTTTTAAAATATTTATAAAATCAATTATTAATTCTTTCTTTGAAACTGTCATAATATTATTTTTTAAAACATATTCTTTACATTTTTCTACATATTGTTTTATTAATAAATTTATATCCTCATTTTCAATTTCTTTAATCAATTTTAATACTTCTTTTCCCTTATCAGTTATATTTATAGAAAAAATTTCCATTTCAACAATTTTTTTATTTTTATTAAGTTTAACATCATACTTCCCATTAATTAATCTTTGCATCATCAACGCTCTTAGTGCTCTATCTAATTCTGTTAAGGAATTTGAAAAAGATATATTTTTAGTTAGAAATAATTCAGGATATTCATTATCATTTAAATAACTCAATATTTGTTTATAAAATTCTGATTTCTTATTATTAACACCAAAAGTAAGTCTATTAGTCATTTCATTAATAGAAGTATTTTTCAATTCATAATAAAATTGAAATGGATTTTCTATAATAATTTTTCTTTCAATAATATTATAACCTGCTACACCAATCATACTATCACTTCCTATTATTTTACTAAAATATATTTCCTTACTTCTTTTTCTTCAATAAATTCACCTAATTGAGGTACAATTTCTTTAAAATGTTCTGAATTATTATGATTAAATATTGCTTCTTCATCCTCCCAAGACTCAAGAAATGTTAAAATTGAAGAATCATTCATATCAACATATAAATCATACGAAATACAACCATTCTCTTTATTACTTCTTATTATTAGTTCTTTAGCAGTTTCTTTAAAATTATCAACCATACCATTTTTTATCTTATTCTTAGCAACTATTCTTATCATCTTCATCCCTCTCTTTATACCCTTTTTTACAGTATACTATAATTTTTCCATTATAAGAAAATATTCGTTTATTTAATAGGAATATTTATCACTCGCTATAATATTCAATGATCTTTCCTAACAACAAAAAAAAGAGATATCATTGTGATAACTCATTTTTTTTGTATATTATTATATTAAATTATGCGTTTTCCTCTTTAAAAATTTGAATTAATTTACTTTCAATTTCATTACTATCTGATCCAGTAACATCAATTTCTATTTCATCACCTTTTTTAATTCCCATTCCTAAAATGCTCATTATACTTTTAGCATTATGCTTTTTCCCATCTTTTATCAAAAACACTTCACTCTCAGCATTTTTTACGATATTTACAATCTTGCTTGCAGGTCTTGCATGAATTCCATTTTCTGCTAATATTTGAATTTTAGTCATATTTCCTCCAATTTTATTAATTAATGTTTATTTAATTTCCATCTACTGATGCAACATCATCTTTACTAATAAATAATAATGTCATACCAAATCCACCAATATATGAAATCACTAATCCAATAAAATAATTAAGCATTGAATTGGGATCACTCATTAATGGAATTGCTGTTATTCCTGAAGGTCCCCAAGAATTTGCAATTACGTGTGTTAACATAATATAAGCTCCTCCAAATCCTGCTCCTAATCCTGCAGTAATAAATGGTTTACCCATCGGTAAAGTAACACCGTAGATAAGCGGCTCCCCTATTCCTAAAAATCCAGCAGGTAAAGCACCAGAAATAATTCTTTTTAAATAATGATTTTCAGTAGCTTTTGCTTTTAGATAAATTGCTATTGCAGCTCCAACTTGTCCAGCACCAGCCATAGCTAATACAGGGAATAACGTTACTCCACCCATTTGCTCTAATTGAACAAAATAAATTGGAATTAAACCATGATGAAGTCCTAATAATACCATTGGTAAAAATAATGCAGCTAACACATATCCAGATATTACTGATACAACTGGAGAACTAGAATTAACTAACGCTTCAAGAACCGCAACTAATCCATCAGAGAAAAAACCTGATAATGGCATTATTACAGCAATTAATGCAATAGACATAATAATTAACGATATTACAGGAGTTAAAATTAAATCTAATACATCTGGCATACGCTTACGAACTGCCTTCTCAACTTTAGCTAAAATCCATACTCCTAGAATAACTCCTATTACTCCACCTTTTCCTGATCTTAAAGTTGAGTTTAACGGTGACTCTACATTATATAATCCAAGATTCATTGAAATATCATTTATTTGGCCCATCACTGTCATTGCACCAATCATACCACCTAGTGCTTCTGTTGCACCAAATTTCTTAGCTGAATTAATACCAACAAACACTGTAAAATAACTTAAAAAAGCACCACCCATTAATGATAACATTAATCTAATATTATTAAGTAAAGCAGTATCTGCCAAAATCTCTGTCTTTTGCAGATTAGTAATTAACCCTGCAAATCCATTAAATAATCCTGCTGCAATAATTGCAGGTAATAATGGAATAAAAATTTCTCCAATTACTCTTAAACTTTGTTTAAATTTGCTTTGTTTTTGATTACCTTTAATCTTCGATTTGTTCTCTTCCCAATTGTTAGTCGGTGTTGCATTATCAGCATAAAGTTCATTATATAATTCCATAAGCTTTCCAGCTTTTCCTGGGCCTACAACAATTTGAATTGTTTCATCTTCTACAAGTCCCATTACACCATCAATTTTCTTAATTGCATCTTTATCTACTAACTCCTCATTTTTGACTTTGACTCTTAATCTAGTCATACAATTAGTAGCACTTGCAATATTTGAATTTGTACCCAATAATCTAATAATTTCATTTAATAACTTTTGATTACTCATAATTCCCCCTTGTATATTATATAATAACGTCTTTTTGACGTTTTTTACTTTTATTTTTTATTCAAAGCTTTTTTAATATGTCCATTAGAGCCATTTAGCATATCTTCTGATTCTTTAGAATTCTTACCAGTAATTAGAGAAACTATAGCTACTTTCGTATTATAGTTACATTCAATCAATGCTTTTTCTGCTTCAGTTTCATTAACTTCTGAAGCTTCAGCAACAATGTTAATTTGTCTTAATCTTAGTTTTTTATTTGTAGGTACTACATCAACCATTAAATTTTTATATACTTTACCATTAATTATCATAGCTGCAGTTGTTAACATATTTAAAACCATTTTTTGTGCTGTTCCAGATTTCATTCGAGTTGATCCTGTAACTATTTCAGGTCCTACATCTACTGTAATTGGAATATCTGTAGTTTTATCTAGTTCTGAACCTTTTGAGCAATTTACTCCAACTGTTTTAGCACCAATTATTTTAGCATATTCAATTGCTCCTAATACATAAGGTGTTCTACCGCTTGCGGCAATTCCTACTATTACATCAGATTCATTAATATTATATTTTTCTAACTCATCTTTTCCTTTTTCAAAATTATCTTCAGCATCTTCCACCGCATATCTTAATGCATGATCTCCACCAGCTATAATTCCTATAATTTGATTTGGATTAGTTCCATATGTTGGAGGACATTCTGATGCATCTAAAACACCCAATCTACCACTTGTACCAGCACCTATATAAAACAATCTACCATTATTGCTTAAAGCTTTTGAAATCTCATTTACAGCTTTAGAAATGTATGCTAATTCTTTCTCTACAGCTTGTGAAACTTTTTTATCTTCATCATTAATCAGTTTAACTAATTGATAGCTATCTAGTTCATCTATCATTTCACTTTTTGCATTTCTTTTTTCTGTCATTATATTTTCAAGCATATGCCTCTCCTTTTTAGAATCGTAATTTTTTATTCTATAAATTTTAAATATATGTAATAAGTTATCACAAATATATAATACTTCACATTATTCCGTAAGTCAAGATAAAACATAATAATTTATTCCGTTAATGTTTATTAAATATAAATAATATGGTATGATATAAAAAAGAGAGAAAAGGAGCATAATATGTCATATGTATTCAGAATTAAAAATCATTATACTAATTTAACTGAAAACGAAAAAAATATAGCAAACTATATACTTACTAACAGTGCTGAAGTAAAAAAACTTACTTCATCTAATTTATCTGAGGACTTAAACGTTAGTCAATCTTCAATTATTAAATTTTGTAAAAAAATTGGATATAATGGATATACGGAATTTAAAAATTCTCTAATTGCATCAAATAGAGATGAGAATCAGAATTTTATTCACAATGAAATTTCTATTACTGATAGTCCAGAACAAATAGTAGAAAAAATTGCTTATGAAAGTAAAACAGCAATTGATTCAACAATTTCTATTAACGATATTGAAATATTAAATAAAAGTGTTAATCTAATTGAAAAAGCTAATCGTGTATTTATTTTCGGATTAGGTGCTTCAAATCTAGTTGCTTATGATTTTGCACATAAATTATTAAAACTTAACAAAACTACGCTTTGTGATGTTTCTAGTCATTTTCAACTTGTTAATAGTACTATGATGACAGAAAATGATTTAGCCTTTGTAATATCTTTTTCCGGTGAAACAAAAGAAGTAATTCTAATTTCTGAAGAAGCAAAAAAAAGAAATACAAAAATCATTTCTTTAACAAAATTAGCGCCTAATACAATTAGTTCATTAGCTGATGTAAATCTTTATTCAGCAGTTCAAGAAGGAATGTTTAGATCTTCTGCTATTTCCTCTAGAATAGCTCAATTAACAGTAATTGATATTCTATTTTTAATGTACTCACTTAATGATACTGATACTAATTTAAAGTATATTAAAGATGCAACTAAAATAATTAAGAAAATTAGTAAGTAGAAGAAAGGTCAG
>JAUCFZ010000119.1 GCA_030377915.1 Clostridiaceae bacterium HSG29 | reverse complement strand
TGAGATAATATTTTTATTAGCTATTTATATAGTGGAGGTTTTATAGTGAGAAAGATTTATTTTGTAAGGCATGGTGAAACAAATGCAAATATCGAAAGAAGATATTGTGGATTTACAGATATTGAAATTAATGAACAAGGTATTATTCAAGCAAAAGAAGCAAGTGAGAAACTAAAAGATTATAAAATTGATTTATTTTTTTCATCTGATTTAATTAGAACGAGAATGACTGCAAATGAAATTAATAAAAATCATAATCTTGATATTGTATATTTAAAAAATTTAAGAGAAATGAATTTTGGAGAGCTTGAAAATTTAACTTTTAAGGAAATTGGAGAAAAATTTCCAGAAGAAAAAGAGAAAATAATTGCATCTAAAAATGAGTATATTTTTCCGAGTGGTGAAAGTTTAAAAATGTTATATGAAAGAACGAATCAATGCTTAAAAGAAATACTTAATAAATATAAAGATGGAAATATTTTAATAGTAAGTCATAGTGGAGCAATAGAGTCAATGCTTACTGAAATATTAAGTGGGAATATTGAAAGATATTGGAATATTGAAATTGAAAACTGTAAAATTTCAACAGTTGTTGATAATCAGGGTTTTCTCTATTTAACGAATTTAAATGTTTAAGAGGTGAGAAATGAATAAGTTTTTAATTGCTGGAACAAGCAGTAATGTTGGAAAAACAACAGTAACAGTTGGTTTATTAAAAGCGTTTGTTAATAGAAAAATGAAAGTTAATGCTTTTAAATGTGGTCCTGATTATATTGATCCGATGTTTCATTCATTTATTACAAATTTAAAATCTATTAATCTTGATCCATATTTAATGAGTGAAGAAGGTGTAAAATATTCTTTTTTAAAATATTCTACAGGTGATATTTCAATAGTGGAAGGTGTTATGGGTTTATATGATGGAGTAAAAAGTGAAGGAAAAGAAATTTCATCTTCTTCTGAAATTGCAAAAACATTAAATGCACCAGTTGTTTTAGTAATTGATGGAAGTGGAGCTTCAACATCTGCTGCAGCAACTGTACTTGGATTTAAAAATTTTGATAAAAATTTGAATATTAAAGGTGTAATAGTAAATAAAGTACATGGAGAAAAACATTATAATTTAATTAAGGAACCAATTGAAAAATATACTGAAATAGAGTGTTTAGGATATTTAAGTTATAATAAGGATATAGTAATTGAAAGTCAACATCTTGGACTTATTCCATCAGGTGAAATAGATGAACTTAATAAAAAAATGAATATTCTTGCAGATGAAATAGAAAGAACTGTCGATTTAGATAGATTAATTGAAATTTCATCAATTGATGATGAACTTATTTCAAATTATAAAATGGAATATAAAAACTTAAATTTAAAACTTGCAGTTGCAAAAGATAAAGCTTTTAATTTTTATTATGAAGATAATCTTAATTATTTTAGAAAAAATAATATTGAGTTAATTGAATTTTCACCAATAAATGATAAAGCTCTTCCAGAGGGAATTTCAGGAATTTATTTAGGTGGAGGATTTCCAGAAAAATTTGCAAAAGAATTATCTGAAAATATAAGTATGTTAGAGGATATAAGAAAATTTGCTGATATTGGTGGAATGATTTATGGTGAATGTGGTGGACTTATGTATTTAAGTAATTATATTCATGATTTTAATAAAGAATTATATAAAATGGTTTCTATTTTCAATATGGATGTTGAAATGACTAAAAGACTTCAACGTTTTGGATATTCTGAAGTGAACTATAACGGAATTTATTTTAGAGCTCATGAATTTCACCATTCAAAAGTGATTAACGAAAAGGAAACATTAAAAAGTTATAAAATAAATAAATTTACAAATAAAGAAAGAAAATATGAAGGTGGATATACATATAAAAATGTATTAGCGGGATATCCTCATGTTCATTTTTATTCGAATTTAGAATTTGCAAATGAATTAATTAATAAAATGAAAAAATACAAAGGTGGTTATAATGAATAAATCAATAATGATACTTGGTACTGGTTCGTCTGTAGGAAAAAGTGTAATAACAGCAGGACTTTTAAGAGTTTTAAAACAAGATGGATATAAAGTTGCACCATTTAAATCTCAGAATATGGCGCTTAATTCATATATTACAAAAAAAGGTAATGAAATGGGCCGTGCTCAAGTTGTACAAGCTGAAGCTGCAATGATTGAACCAGATGTAAGAATGAATCCGATTTTATTGAAACCGTCTGCCGATAAAATGGCTCAAGTAATAATTGAAGGAAAAGTTTTTAAAAATATGACTGCAATGGAATACGAAACATTTAAACCCGAGCTTAAAGAAAAAATCGGAAAAATATATGGCGAATTATCTTCTGAAAATGACATTGTGGTAATTGAAGGTGCAGGTTCACCTGCAGAAATAAATTTAAGAAAAAATGATATTGTAAATATGGGTATGGCAGAAATATCTAATTCTCCGGTTTTAATTGTTGGAGATATTGATAAAGGTGGAGTTTTTGCTTCTCTTTATGGAACTTATGAACTTTTAAGAGAAGAAGAGAAAAAAAGAGTTAAAGGTGTAATAATTAATAAATTTAGAGGCGATGTAGAAATTCTTAAGCCAGGATTAAAACAACTGGAAGATTTAATAAATGTTCCAGTGCTTGGTGTTGTGCCTTATTTTGATATTCAGATTGAGGATGAGGACAGTGTATCAGATAGATTTAAGAATAATTTAAAAAAAGGTGAAATTAATATTGAAGTAATTTATCTGCCTCATATATCAAATTTTACAGATTTCAATATTTTTAAAACATTTGAAGATGTAAATTTAAGATATGTAATGCGCGGAGAAAAAATTGGCAATCCTGATCTTATAATAATTCCTGGATCTAAAAATACAATAGAGGATTTAGTTTATTTAAGAAATTCAGGTCTTGAAGAGCAAATAATAAGATTAAATAGAAAAGGAACAACTGTATTTGGGGTATGTGGCGGATATCAAATGCTTGGAAATACATTAAATGATCCATATAAAACTGAAAGTAGAATTGAAAGTGTTAATGGGCTTGGACTTTTGAATATTGAGACAGTATTTGAACTTGAAAAAAATACGACTCAAATTGAAGGGCATATTAATGAAAATGGAAATTACATTAATGGGTATGAAATTCATATGGGAGTAACTACCTTGAATGAAAATGTTATACCTTTATTAACTATTGATAAGAGTTTAGGAGAAGTTGTAAATAAACTTGATGGTGCTGTTAATGCAGAGAAGACAGTATATGGTACTTATATTCATGGTATTTTTGATAGTATCGACTTTAGTAGAAGTTTAATAAACGATTTGAGAATTAAAAAAGGACTTAATGCTTTTGAAAATGAAGATATTATGTCATATGATGATTTTAAAGAAAAAGAATATGATAAATTAGCTGTACTTATAAGAGAGAATATGGATATAGATAAAATTAAAAATATTATTAATGAGGGTATAAGAAATGATTAGTATATATTTAGGCGTTATTATGAATTTGCTTATAGGGCAAATTCCATTTATTACACATCCAATAGTGCATATTGGAAATATGATTAGTTTTTTTGAAAGCAAATTATATGATTCAAATACAGATAAAAAAAGTTCTGGCTTAGTTTTACTTATTTTAGTTTCAATGATTTCATTCGTAGTGCCTTATATGATTTTATATGTATTTGCAAGTGCAAATTATTACTTAGCTTTTTTGGCGAATGCAGTATTTGTTTTAGAAATACTTGCTATAAAAGGTTTAAAGGATGAGCCGCTAAAAGTATATAGAGCATTAAAAGATGATGATATTGAAAAAGCAAGATTTGAATTATCAATGCTTGTTACAAGAGATACATCAAATATGGATAAGGATCAAATTATAATGTCTACAATTGAAACTATTGCTGAAAATATTGTGGATGGAGTTACAGCTCCGTTATTTTATATTTTCTTAGGAGGAGCGCCATTAGGCTTTTTCTATAAAAGTGTAAACACTCTTGATTCAATGGTTGGATATAAAAATGATAAATATAGTGATTTTGGGTATTATTCAGCAAAATTTGATGATGTGTTAAATTATATTCCTGCAAGAATAACTGCGCTTTTTATAATAATTGCATCATTTCTTTTAAAATATGATTATAAAGAGGCAATAAAGATATTAAAGAAAGACCGTAAAAAATCAGAATCACCTAATAGTGGTTATTCTGAAGCACCTGTTGCAGGCGCACTTAATGTTTATTTTGGTGGTAAGTTAAAGTATTTTGATAAAGAAATAGAAAAGCCTATGATAGGCAGTAAAAATGAATTTGATTTAGAAAAAATTATTGGAGCAATAGATATAATGTATATGACTTCTTTTATTGCACTTGGTTTTTATTCTATTGTTATTTATATTTTGAGGTGATGGTTTGAATTATATACATGGCGGAAATATTTATAAATATAAAAAAGAAGTTATAGATTTTAGTTCAAATATAAATCCTTTAGGAATGCCAGATAATTTAATTAAGGATATTAATGAATCAATTGAAGATATAATAAATTATCCGGATCCTGATTATATTAAATTAAGAAAAAGAATAGCTTTTAATTATAATGTTGACTATAAAGATATAGTGGTTGGGAATGGCGGAATACAGTTGATACATAATGCTATTGAATTTATTAATGGTAAAAGTATTTTAATAGTATCGCCTTCATTTGTTGAGTATGCAAAAGCTTCAAAACGATTTAATAAAGAAGTAAAATATTATTTGCTTTTAGAAAAAAATGATTTCAAATTAAATGTGGATGAGTTTTTAAAATTCGATTTTAATAATGTTGATAATGTTATGATTTGTAATCCTAATA
>JAUCFZ010000118.1 GCA_030377915.1 Clostridiaceae bacterium HSG29 | reverse complement strand
AAAGAAAATTGAATTAGATAATACTTTAAGAGAATTACAATTTTCTCAAGGTGTATCGGATCCGAGAACATTTATTTTTTCAACTTCTGAAATTCCTTTATTAAATTTAAGTGTAGTTGGTGATTATGAATTATCTGAATTAACGAATATATCAAAAGATTTAGCTGATGAAATTGAATCTGTAAAAGGAGTAGATACAGTTACATTAGATGGAGAAGTTACAAGAGAAATAAAAATTATTATTAATGAGCTTCAAATGATGAAATATAATATAGCATATAATGATGTTAAAAATGCTTTGGAAGCAAATAATTTTTCAACGCCAATAGGTGAATTATCTTTAAACGGTGTTAGATATAATCTAAGAGTTGACGAAAGATTTGATAATGTTGAAGCAATTAAAAATACATTAATTAAAAATAATATATATATTAATGATATAGCAGAGGTTGTGGATGGACTAGAATCAATAACAAGCTATAATAGAACTTATATAAAAGATGGAGAATTATTACCTTCTTTATTTATAACTGTTAATAGAAAAGTAGGTAGTGATGTAATAGGAACAAGTAATAGAGTTAAAGAATTATTAAATAATTCAAATATATTGCCAAAAGATATTAAAGTATATATATCAAATGATTTATCTGAAAATGTGCAAAGAGATTTAGATAATATTCAAAATAGCGCATGGTCAGGATTATTAGTTGTTATTATAGTGTTATTTTTATTTATAGGATTTAAAGAATCAATTATAGTATCTTTAACAATTCCTTTAAGTTTATTGGGAACTCTTGGTTTATTAAGTGTTTTTAATATTACTTTTAATACATTTGCTATATTAGGATTAATAGTTGCATTAGGTTTATTAGTTGATAATTCAATTATCGTAATGGAAAATATAGATCGATTAAAGAAAAAATCATTTTCTATAAAAGAGGCTGCCATATATGGTACTAATCAAGTTGGATTACCAATTACTTCAGCTACAATGACAACTTTAGCAGCATTTTTTCCATTAGCTATTTTACCAGGTATATTAGGAGCTTTTGTTTCTACAATACCATTAACAATAATGATTACAATTTCAGTTTCATTATTAGTGTCATTAATAATTACACCGAGTTTATCAGTAAAAATATTAAGTATTAAAAAACATATTAGTTTTTCAAAAAAAACAAGAGTAATAATATCAACAATAGTTGTTTTAATATTAAGTTATATTGCTTTTAAGGATATTGAAAATAAAATTATTACTTATGTTATGATGGCTATATTTACGACTTTAATGTTATTAAGAATGATATTTGTTTCAGATAAAGGGTTAGAAGAAACTAAATTAACAGAAATTTATAGTAATATAATAAAATGGATTATTACTAAAAAAAGAAGAGCTTTTGCAATATTATTGTTAGGATTTATGACATTAATAATTAGTTTTAGTACTATTGCAACTGGAATATTAAAAATATCATTTTTCCCAAATGGAGAACCTACTTCATTAAATCTAATTATTGATACCCCGGGAGGTTTAACATTAGAAGATACTGATGAGATAACTTCTAAAGTGGAAGATTTATTATATGATATTGAAGAAGTAGATCAATTTAATACCACTATAGGTGGATCTGAAATAGATTCAAGTAGAATTTCAGTAGAATTAAATACAGAAAATAAATCTGGATTTGAGTTATTAGATCAAATAGAAAAAGAAACAAAAAAAATTACTGGTGCTAAAATTTCAATTGAAACAATTATATCTGGACCACCAGTTGGTAAGCCAATTGAAATTAGATTAATAGGAGATGATTTAAGAGCATCAGATGCTTTCTCAAGAAAAGTTGCATCTGTATTAAAAAAAGTTGAAGGTGTTTATAATATTGAATCAAGTGTATCTTCAGGAGTACCAGAAATTCTTATTGATATTAATGATGATAAAAGTATTACATACGGTTTATCTCCACTTCAAATAACAAATCAATTAAGAGGTGAAATTTCTGGAATAGATGTAACAACAATAAGACAAGATGGAGAAGAAATTAATATTATATTAAGTAAAGATCTTCAGAAAATTAGTGATATTTCAGAAATAGAAAATCTATTTATAGCTACACCAGTTGGCAATATGCTAACATTAAATAGCTTTTCAGATATAAAGATTCAAAATGGTTTATCTAATATTTCAAGAAAAGATGGTGTTAGAGTTATAACACTTACAGCTGATATTAAAGAAGGTTACAATGTTAACGATATAATAAATAAGTTCAAATCAAATATTATAATTCCAGATAATATTGAAATTAAATATTCTGGTGATGTTGAAGGTATTGAGCAAAATTTTGGAAATTTATTTCAAAGTATGATATTAGCAGTTTTTTTAGTATTTATAATATTAACAATTCAATTTAAATCTATAGGACAACCGTTTATTATTTTAACAACATTGCCAATGGCATTCATTGGAGTAATATGGGGTTTAATTATTACAGGTAATGAATTTGGATTCTATTCGTTTATGGGTTTAGTTGCTTTAATAGGAATTGCGGTAAACGATGCAATTGTTTTAATAGATTATATTAATTATCTTAAAAAAGAGGGTTTAGATACTATTGAAGCTATTATAGAAGCAGGGAAGACAAGATTTAATCCTGTACTTGCAACAACACTTACTACTATTAGTGGTGTTTTACCACTTGCTTTTAAAGAAGCATATTATGCACAATTTAGTTTTTCATTAATTTTTGGATTAATGGTTACAACTATTTTAACTTTAATATTTATTCCAACGATTTATAGATTATTTAGTTCAAAAAGAAAGGTGGTGGAATAATGAGAAAATTAACCTTATTAATAATGATTGTTCTTTTAATGGTAGGTTGTTCAACTGAAGCGACTAAAACAGAACCAATTAGTATTACAAATGTTGTTACAACAGAAATTAAGCATGAAATTGTAGAAAAGACATATATAAGTATTGGAGAAATTGTTCCTAATAATCAAGTAGATATATTTGCTACTGGTTTAATTGAATCAATTTATTCTAAAGTTGGCGATTTTGTATCTAAAGGAGATATTATATTATCATTAGAAAGTGATAATGTAAAAGCAACTTATAATTCAACAGAAAGTCAATTAAGAACTATTAGAGATAATTTAAAATCACAATATAATTTTGAAAAAGAAAATTATATCAATCAAGAAAAATTATTTGTTGCTGGAGCAATAAGTAAATCGGAATTTGATATAACTAAGAATCAATTAGATAGTCTTTATAGACAATATAATGATTCGGTTGTTAGTTATAATAATCAATTAAATAATCTTAATGATACAGTAAATGATAAAATATTAAAATCAACAATTGATGGTGAAATAGCAGCAATTTATTTTAATGAAGGGCAGACTTTATCAAATCAAATGGTAATTTCTATTATTGATCAATCAAAAAAATATATTAAAACATTTATATCTAGTGATCTTAAAAGAAATTTATCTATTGGAAATAAAGTTAATATATATGTTGATGGGGATAAATTTAATAAACATATAGGAGAAATTTCATCTATTCAAGAAATTCCTAATAAAGAAAGTAAATTATTTGAAATTCATATTGAAGCAGCTGATTCATATGATTATATTATTGGGGAATATATTGAAGTTGAATATATATTAGAAAAATATATGGCAAATTTAATACCAACAAAAGCAATTGTTCGTAATAATACTGAATCATATATATTTATTATTGAAGATTCAAAAGCAAAAAAAATAAAAGTTACAACTGGTCTTACTAAAGGTGATTTAGTTGAAATAAAAGATATAGATGATTCTTTGAAAGTTATATATGAAGGGCAATATAATGTAATTGATGGTGAAATAGTTTCAGAAAAAAAAGATTATTAAAAATAGGCCAATTTGGCCTATTTTCATTCTAAATTATATTTAATTAATTTTCTATAAAGTGTTGCAACAGAAATGCCTAATGCATTTGCTGCGTTTTCTTTTCCTTGAGTTGTAGAGCCATATCGATCAATGGCTTCAATAATTAATTTTTTCATTGTATTTTCAATATTTAAATCACAATCAGTTTTAAAAGTAATTTTTTTAATATCACTCGGAAGATTATCAGCAGTAATAATATTTGAATCAGCCATATTGATTGCAAATTCCATTACATTTTTTAATTCGCGAATATTTCCATACCATTGATTATTAAGTAAAATATTAATTGCATCTTTAGATATATCAATAATGTTTTTATCTAACTTTCTAGAATAAATTTTTAAAAAATAATTAATAAGAAGCTTAATATCTTCTTTTCTTTCGCGTAGTGGTGGTATTTTAATAGGTATTACTTTTAATCTATAAAGTAAATCTTCTCTAAATTTACCTTCTTCTACTAATGATTCAAGATCTTTATTAGTAGCAGAAATAACTCTAATATCAATATTTGTGGATTTAAGTCCACCAATTCTTGTAACTTTTCTTTCCTCTAATACTCTTAAAATTTTTGACTGTAGATGGATAGGCATTTCACCAATTTCATCAAGAAAAATAGTACCACCTTCAGCTAATTGGAATTTTCCCAATTTTCCACCTTTTTTAGCTCCAGAGAATGCTCCTTCTTCATATCCAAATAATTCAGATTCTAATAAATCATCTGGAATAGCTGAACAGTTTATTGCAACAAATGGATTGTTTTTTCTTTTACTATTATTGTGTATTAATCTAGCAACAACTTCCTTACCAGTACCGGTTTCGCCAGTTACTAAGATAGTTGATGAACTTATTGCAATTTTTTTAATTTTCTTTTTAATATTTTCAATTACTTTACTATTTCCAATTAAATCATCAAAACCTACATTAATGTCATAATTATATAAATCATTTATTTCACTAGTATAATCTTTTAATGATTTTAAAATAAG
>JAUCFZ010000117.1 GCA_030377915.1 Clostridiaceae bacterium HSG29 | reverse complement strand
ATTAATTGATGGTTGTATCAACTCCATCGGCTCACTTATTTCAGGTTGAATTATTTCTATACTTGGCTCAACTAAAATCACTTCTTCTTTTATTTTAATATTAAATTCTGTTTCGTTTAATAAATATACTTCATCTTCATCTTTAGCAAGTTCAATAATCATTTCATATTTTCCTGGAGTTATATTTTCTATAGTTTTTTCATAATATGGCATAACACCAACAGATACAATTAAATCTTTATCAATAACATTAACTTTAAACAATTCAACATATTCATCCTTAGCTTCATTAAAAGAATCCAAAGAATCTAGATATTCACTTCTTATTGAGTTATACTCTTCAATAAAAGTCAAATTTTCTTCACCAAACAGATTCATTTCTTTTGTGCTATTAACAAGTTTTTGTTCAAACTCTTCTTTAATAAAATATTCATCAAAATATCTATCAATCACAACAATTATTTCCTCTTTTTCATCTAAAAGTTTTTCCTCAAATAATTCGTCGTTTTCATAAATTTCATCTACTTTATTAATCTCAAGAACTCTATTTGCTATATTCTCAATAAGTTCAGTTCTATCAATTTCACCGTTAATAATTTTATCAAAATACATTTCATCCATTACAGGTACATATTTTTTTAAAGTTAAATATAAATCAGCATCCTGTTTTATATTCATACTTAAAAACAAATTGTTTTTAACAAAAATATCACCCGATTCATCAAAAGATGGGTTTATTATTTCCAAATAATCATTAAGTTCATACTGAAACTCAGTAACATCTGCAAAAGCAAATATTGAACTTAGCATTATTATTATAATTACTAAAATTGTTCTCCAAAAAAATTTCATAGTTTCCTCCTACACTTTCTATAATATATTATAATACATTATTATTACAATTTCATTACAGAAAATTTAAGAGAAAGTTACAACTTCACATATTTTGGAACAAATAGAGTTGCTTTAGTTCCAATATCAAGTTTTGATTTAATAATCAATTTCCCATTATGCATTTCCACAATTTCTTTTGCTATTGCTAACCCCAAACCTGTACCACCTAATTTTCTACTTCTTGCTTTATCCACTCTATAAAAACGATTAAATATATTGTCAAGATCCTCATCAGGTATTCCCATTCCATCATCTATAATTTCGACCATAAAATATTCAGAATCATTTTTTAAATTAATAACTATTTTACCTCTCTCTTGCGTATACTTAATTGCATTAGATAAAATATTAATAATAACTTGCTCCATTTTATCATAATCAAATTTTCCCAACGAATCATTTACAAAATTATTAAAATCCACTTCTTGATCTTTTACCTGATAAATAGGTTTAAGTTTCAATAAAATATTTTCTATTAAAACGACCCAATCACTTTCTTTAATATCAACATTATCAAAAGATGCATCAAAATTAGAAAGTTTAAGCAAATCTTTTACAAGTCTTGCCATTCTATCAGCTTCAGTATTAATCACATTCAAAAACTTCTTAGTAATTTCCTTATCATAATCATCGTTTACTAAAGTTTCAGAATAACTTTTAATACTTGTTAATGGAGTTTTTAATTCATGTGAAACATTAGCAACAAAATCTTTTCTCATTTTTTCTAATTTTTCACTTTCCGTAATATCACTAATAACAAACACAAGTCCTATTTCATTTTCTTCTTCATCTTTAAAAGGTAAATAATCAACTTTAAAAACATTTTGTTTGATTTTGACATTTTTTATTCCAATTAATTCATTATTTTCAATAATTGAATCGATATCAAGCGCTTCATTAATGCAATCTAGAGGAATATCACAATTATCAACATTCAAGAATTGACGTGCTCTCGAATTTATATGAATAATATTTTTATTTAAATCAACCGCAACCAAACCATCATTCATATATTCTATTATAGTTTCCATTTTATTTTTTTCCTTAAAAACTTCATTAATATTAAATTGCAACTTATCTGTAAGCAAATTAAAAGTAGTTGCTAAATCTCCGATTTCATCATTTGATTTCACTTCAACCCTATTACTAAAATCTCCATCACTCATTAAAAGTGCTTTCTTAGAAATATCTTCAATGGGTTCAGAGATAGTCCTAGCTATAATAAAACATATTACTATTGTAAATGCCGTAGCAATAACAATAGTTTGAACTATAATCATTGTAGTTTTACTTAATGTTAAATAAATTTCATTTAAATTATATCTTATAAATAATATACCACTTAATTTACCATCAATATATACTGGCATCGATCTATCCATTGTTCTTATATCATAATTCTTAATATCAGCAATGGCAGTTTTTGTTTCCTCATTTTTAGCTGATATTAAAAGTTTTAAATCTAATAAATCTGATGCAGCTTTATTAACATTTTCTGTACTTGTTGCTATTATTAAATCCTCATTATTTATCATATATATTTCTTCATCAAATCCTAATTCTTTATAGTTAGAAATAATTTTCTGAACACTTTTAGGATTTAAATCATTTAAATTTTCAATTTCCGAAAGTATAACATCTGTTAAATCATCTAGTCTTTTTTCTACGCTTGTTAAGTGATATTCTTCAAAAGCCTGTACAATAAAAATTCCCGAAAATGTTAAAGCAATAAATATCAAAATAAAATATATTATTGTAAATCTCCATTTAATACTATTAAACATTTACTTTCCTTTCTTAAAGTAATAGCCTACTCCACGTTTTGTTATAACATAATTAGGAGAAGATGATTCATCTTCTATTTTTTCCCTTAATCTTCTTATTGTAACATCAACAGTTCTAATATCACCATAATACTCATATCCCCAAACTTCCTTCAATAATTTCTCTCTTGAAAAAATTTGATTTGGCTTAGCAGATAAGTATTTCAAAAGTTCAAATTCTCTTAAAGTAAGCTCAATTAACTCAGAATTTTTTCTTACCTCATATTTATCAAAATTAATATATAAATCACCTGATTTTATAATAAAATCTTCTTCACTATCATTTTCAACATTTAAATCAAGTCTTCTTAAATTAGCTTTTACTCTAGCAAGCAATTCTCTTACACCAAAAGGTTTTGTCATATAATCATCAGCACCTAATTCAAGACCTAAAACTTTATCAGCTTCTTCTTCTTTTGCTGTTAACATAATTATAGGCATATTATAACTTTCTCTAATTTTTTCGCAAACTTTAAAACCATTCATTTTAGGAAGCATAATATCTAAAAGAACTAAATCAGGTTCAACAGTATACGCTTTTGTTAAAGCTTCATCTCCATCTCTTGCAACAGCAACAGAATATCCTTCTTTTACTAAATTAAATTTAATTATTTCCAATATTGCTTCTTCATCATCAACAACTAAAATCTTTTTATTCATAATTACCTCCTTGAAAAAAAGTGAGTCTTAAGACTCACATTATTTTAATAATAATTATATAAATTAATATATTTATTTGGATTAATATCATTACCCAATTTTCTAATTTCGAAATGTAAATGATTGCCAGTAGATGTTCCAGTAGAACCAACACCACCAATTGTCTTTCCTTTATATACTTTCTCTCCATTTTTAACATTTATCGAACTTAAATGTCCATACATTGAAGTTAAATTTGCTCCATGATCGATTATTACACAATAACCATAACCCGTTTTCCATCCAGCATAAATTACTTTACCACCATCTGCAGCTAATACAGAAGTTCCTTTTGAAGTTGCAATATCAACACCAGTATGCATTCTATATGATCTATAAACAGGATGAAATCTCATTCCATAGCCAGAAGTAATTGTTCCTCTATTTAAAGGTTTACTAAAAACTCCAGTTCCAATTGATGGCGGTGGATTTTTAGTGCCTTTATAGACTACTTTGGTAGTAGGTTCAGAAATAATCTCTTCATTTAATACAACTTTACCTAGTTCGCGTCCATCTTTTTTCACTAATTCTGCTTCAATTTCTTTTGTTCCGTAAGCACCTCTTAATTTCACTCTATATTCATCTTTATATAAATTCGCATTATCTTCATATACTACATCATACTGAATCTTTTCATTATATGTTACATTTTCAACAGTACATACATTTATTAGTGGCTCTGGCACAATTAAACTTACTTCTTGACCGATTTGAAGTCTTTCAGGTACAACTTCAGGGTTAGCTTTAACCAAATCATTTACAGATATATTATAATCATCTGCAAGCACCCAAAAATTTTCACCACTTTTGATTTTATGTTTTCTTTCTTCATCAGTTCCTTTAACAATTAAATTTAAAGCTTCATCAGCAGTTCTTATATTTTTCAAATCAATTATATTCAAATACACTTCATTTATTTCAATATTTTCATCAAAATAAATTTTAACAATTTCTGTATTTTCATCATCAGATATATATATTTTCTTTAAATTATATAAAACATCTTGAGCATCTTGCTCAGTTTTTAGATACACTTTATTTTCATCATTAATTTTAATCGCATATGCTGAAATCATTGCTGAATCAATTTGATCTATATTCATAAATTTATAATCGCTTTTAATTTCAAGAGAATTTTTATAAGTATCATATGCTACAGGTTTAACAATTTCAGTTTGTAAAGCGTCAACTGTTTCTAATTCTATATTTTTTTTCGCTAAAGAATTTTGTGCTTTTCCACTGTTTGCAAAACTAACACCTAATACAATAATTGTAAAGATTGATGCAAAAATTATAATAATTTTTTTTGACATAATTGCTTCTCTGTTTTTATAAACAGGCTTAATTAACTTCGCTATAAACCAAGCAATATAATCTGTTATTCTATCTCTCATAAAAGCTCCCTTTTAATTTTTATATTTTCTCAATACCAACGTAATTATATCACAACTTAAGCTAGTGTTTAAGGGATTTCTTAAAAAAAGTCAAATTGTAATAATTTAGTTTTATACATTCACATTTGAACTTCAAATATAATACTCGTT
>JAUCFZ010000116.1 GCA_030377915.1 Clostridiaceae bacterium HSG29 | reverse complement strand
AAGGAGTCATAAATATGTTATTCACTTTAATTATAATAATTGCAGTATTTCTTGGTATTCTAACGGGACATTTTTTCATTTCACCTGCTGAAATGGATAATTTGAATTTAATCTCATCATATTTTTTAACTATCCTTCTTTTTTCAGTTGGAATTGATCTTGGAAGTAGTAAAGATACATTTAAAGATATTTCAAAAAAAAGTAAACTATTATTTATTTTAACAAGCGCAGTAATCCTTGGTACTTTTACAGGTGGTTTAATAGCAGGAGTTGTTTCAGATATGCATTATAACGCTTCTTTAGCTATCGCCGCAGGATTCGGATGGTATTCATTAGCACCTGTTATTTTAAATAAAATTGCCACTCCGGAAATTGCAGCAATTGCATTTTTAACAAATATTTTAAGGGAAGTATTTGCAATAATACTTATTCCAATTTTAGCAAAATATGTTAATTTTTTTACTGCATTAGCTCCAGGTGGTGCAACTTCCATGGATACTACTTTACCAATTGTATCAAGAGCAACAGATCCTAATCATTCAGTAATAAGCTTTTTAAATGGCGCTATCTTAACATTACTTGTTCCATTTCTAGTTAATTTTTTATATTCTTTATAGATTTCATCAAAAAAATACGTCAAATGACGTATTTTTTATTTCATTATTTATTTTTATAATTTGATTTATAAACTCTTCTTCTATCTAATGTCCATATTGGATTAGAAAATCCACCACTTTCTAGACTATCTTCAATTTCATCAAAATCATATACTCTAGCATCAATAATATCTATAAAGTGAAGTAATTCTGCCTCTAAAAACATAGGTTTTTTAGGACTTCCAAATTCTGGTTCATAATGATGTGATAACATCATATGTTCAAGTAAAATTGAAACTTCTTTATCTAAATTCTTCTCTTTAGCTACTTCAGAAATTGTTTTTACACCCATTATTAAATGCCCAAGCATTTTACCATCTCTTGTATAATCTGCTACAACACCAAATTTATCAGCATCCATTTCATTTACTTTTTCAATATCATGCAATATTATCCCTGAAAATAGCAAATCTTTATCAACAGTTTGATATATAGTAGCTAAAGATTTTCCAACTTCAAGCATTCTTTTAATATGATATAAAAGACCACTTTTTATAGAATGATGATTTGACATAGCAGCTGGATATATTAAAAGTTTCTCTTTATATCTTTCCAAAATAGTTTTTGTTATTATTTTAATATCATTACTATCAAAATTCTCAACTAATTCAATAATATCCTCATAAGTTTTTAATGCATCAATTGGAGCTGCAATTACTAGATTATCAATATTATATTCATCTTCTTTTGCAATTCTTAATTTTTCAATTTTAAATTGTAAATTATCTTGCCACGAAGTAACTGTACCTTTTACTTTTATTACATCACCTGATTTATATGTTTCATGTTCATTGTTTTGAACATTCCATAATTTGGCATCAATTTCTCCTGATTGATCTTGCAATTTTAAATCAAGATATAATTTATTATTACTTGATGTTTTAACATTTAATCCACTAATTAAATAGATACCTGTAATATTGTCACTTACTTTAAATTCTTTGATTTCCACTTTGTACACCTCCATAATTATTTTTTATAAAAAGAAAACCCCAACAGGGGTAATCATTAATTTAAAATTTCTACTTCATAATTTTCTTTTAATTGTTCCACTTTTGCTAAATAAACATCATTTTGCTTTCTAACAACAAGTTCTTGAGCAATATGATCTTTTACTTCTTCAAAAGCACTTTCTTCGCCTTCATTTTTTTCAGTTGTCATAATTATATGATATCCAAATTGAGTTTTAACTGGCTCACTTATTTCATTAATTTCTAATTCGAAAGCAACTTTTTCAAATTCTGGAACCATTTGACCTTTTCCAAATGTTCCTAAATCTCCGCCTCTTTCTTTTGAAGGACAAGTTGAATATTTTTGTGCTGCTTCTTCAAATGATAATTCGCCTTTTAATTCTTCAGCAATTTCATTAATTTTTTCTTCTTCACTTACTAAAATATGTTTTGCAGCAACTGTTGCTGGTTTATTATATTTTTCTTTATTATTATTAAAAAATTCTTTTAACTCTTCATCTTCTAATTTAACAGTATTAAGTAAATTATGAATGTTAATCTGCTTTAAAATATTTACTCTAGCATTTTCCATTTCAGCTTTAAATTCTGCAGAATCTTCTAATTTAGAATCTAGTGCATCAAAGTAAAATAATTCTTGATTAATTAACTCTTTTACAAGTAATTCATCGCCTTCTTTTCCTTGAAATTGTTGAGCTCTTTGAGGTCCTAAAGATCTTAATAAATTATTTTTATGTTCTTCAGTAATTTCATTTCCATTAACTCTTGCTAATACTTTATTTTCCATATTTTTTCTCCTTTATTATCAGTCATAATACACCACTAACATCATAACAAAGAATAAAATTTCTGTCTAGTATCAATTATAATTTACTGATTCATTTTCAATAAATTCATCTATTTTTTTATAAAACTTATCTTTTGGAATTTCTAGACTTTCAAAAACTTTTTCATCAATAACATCATTTTTAATATCTGGTTTAAGAATTTTCCAAGCAATTATATTTGCTAAATAAGTTATTCCTACTATTTCTTTATTAGTTGCAATTTCATTTAACGGATCATGATGAAATAATGCAACTTCAACTAGTGGTAATGGTATTTCCCAACGTTTCAATAAATAGCCACCTATTTTAGCATGATCAAAACCAATTAATTTTTTTTCATATCCCATTCTTATCTCTAAATCAACAGGATTATTATTAAGTAAAATATCAATTTTTTTATTCTCAATATTTAAATAATTAATTATAATAACTCTACCTACATCATGAAGTAATCCAGCAGAAGAATATTCTGATGGTATTTTCTTTAACATTATTTTTTTATAAATATATCCAGTTATCTTATTTGTAATTATTGCATGTTCCCAAAGAATTTCTGCTTTATCAACATCTTTCATATGAAAAAGTGCATTACTTATAACAATATTTTTTACATTATTTAATCCAATAATCATTATTGCCTGTTTAATAGATCCGGTTTGAGCTTCATAAAAAGCAGAATTTGCAACTTTTAAAATTTTTGATGCTAAAGCCTGATCTTTTTCAACTTCTCGAGTAATTTTTTCTACACTTTCATTTTTTATTAACATTTCATTGATTTTCTGATAAACAGCTGGAACTGTTGGTAAAGATTCCATATTGTCAATATAATTTACAAGCTTTTCATTTGTCAATATATCCTGCAATTGAAATGTTCGTTTAATACTATTAATAAGTTCAATATTATCCCACGGTTTAAATAAATATGATTTAATTAAACTTTGATCAAGCAAATTAGATAACTTTTCTTTATTTGAATATCCACTTAAAGCAACTCTTATAACTTTTGGATATTTACCCTTTATTTTTTTTAGGAATTCACAACCATCCATTGCAGGCATTGTAATTTCAGTTATTATCAATTCAATATCATACTCTTTTAAAATTTTAAATGCATCTTTTACATTTCTAGCAAAAAAACAATTATATTCTATATTAAAAAAAAGTCTTCTTAAAGACTGTAATGTTGTATTATCATAATCAACAAATAATATTTTTCTTTTTGAGTCCTTCATCGTCTCCTCCATCTCTCTATAACTATAAATCTACCCAAATTAATAGAATTATCACATATATTCTATCAGAGAATGAAAATATTTAAAAGGTTTTAACTTACTTTTCTAATTTGTTCAGCTTTTATACCAACAACAGTACTATTTGAGTTTGTATTATTAAGGACTATTGCTCCAGCTCCAATTTTAGTTCCTTCTTTAATTGTAATTGGCCCTAGAACTTTTGCTCCTGCCCCAATTATAACATTTGATTCAATTGTTGGATGTCTTTTTCCAGTGTCTTTTCCAGTTCCACCAAGTGTAACTCCTTGATATAATACTACATTATCACCTATTTCAACTGTTTCACCTATTACAACACCATTTCCATGGTCAATAAAAAAATTCTTACCAATCTTAGCTCCTGGATGTATTTCAATACCTGTTAAAAATCTTCCAATTTGCGATATCAATCTTGCAGTAAAATATATGTTTTTATTATATAAAAAATGGCTTAATTTATATAATAAAACTGCATGTACAATAGGATATAAAATTACTACTTCTATATAATTTCTTGCTGCTGGATCTTTTTTAATAATATTATCTAAATACTCTTTCATTTGAACCTCCCAAATAATTTCACAAAAAACAAAATTCACCCCTATACTAGAGGTGAATTGAATTCACGGTTCCACACTAATTTTTACTTCGATACTAACATATCTTGTCTCTTTAACGGAAGAATCCGATGCTTAATACTAATTTCTTAAGCACATTTCAAAAGTGCACTTCAAATGAATCTCCAATAGAAATCTCTCAGCTATGATTTCCTCTCTCAAAATTTCAATTCATCCTACTTTACTTTATCATAAATTTTATTAATTCTACCATCTGTGAAAAAGAAAGTCAAATTAATTACTATTACTATTACTTATAATTAATTCTCTTTCATTAAAATCTTTTATATTGCTAATACCAATTATTTTATTAAGTTCATATTTCATATCATTTGTAATTAAAAAATCTTTAGAATTCTCATCCATTAAAACTTTTTCTTTAAGTAAAACTCTTTTTATTTCTTCATAACTATTTATTTGATGATTTTGAACTTTGACTTCAATATCATGATTATTTAACATTTGAGTAAATGCGCTTATATCCATATCTTTCTTAAATCCAAAAACATTTATTTTATCGCTTATTAAAATCAAATCATAACACTGCCATATTTTCTCATTTTTAATAAATATGTTTTCAAAAACATTTACATTTTCAAATTTATCATTTATTTTTTCAATTG
>JAUCFZ010000115.1 GCA_030377915.1 Clostridiaceae bacterium HSG29 | reverse complement strand
ATCTATTCTCGAAATTCTTTAATTGTTGATTTGCAAGTGATTCCCAGCTATAATCATCACTCTGTGATACCATTTGAAATCTTTCTAAAGTTTTTTCGTAAATATAGCTTTCACCATAAACAAATAATCCTACAAAAACAATTATTAATAGAAGAATAAATAAAATTTTTCTTTTCATTAATATTTTATAAATTTCATTTTCTATTAAACTTTTCATTTGAAAACCTACTTCCTATCATAGAATTTGTTGTCCTATTGTTAAATCTAAAAAAAGTTCCTCTAATGTTTTATTGTTTTTATATACATATTTAATTTTAATATTTTCCTTGATAAATGTTTCATTAATCAAACTTAAATTTTCTTTATCAATAACAGCAATTAATTGATTATCCTTTATAATTCCATCAATTTCAAATTTTTCCTTTAGAATTTTTTTAGCACTTCTTAAATCACTTATTTCCCAAAAGATTTCACTTGTCGATAAAATAGATTCTACTTTAGCGCTTTTAATTATTTCTCCATGATTAATAATAGATACTTTATCACACATCAATTGAATCTCAGATATTAAATGAGATGAAATCAAAACTGCAATTTCTTTTTCAATTACCAATTTTTTTATAATTTCTCGTAATGTATAAATTCCTTGAGGATCTAAACCATTAGTAGGTTCGTCAAGTATTAATAACTTCGGTCTATGTAATAAAGCTTGAGCTAATCCTAATCTTTGCTTCATACCCATAGAATACTCACTAACCCTATCATGAATTCTATTTTCTAAACCAACAAATGAAACAAATTCATCAATATCGCTTTTAATATATTTATCTGACATTGAAGCTAGCATTTCTAAATTTCTATAACCAGAAATATATTCATAAAACTCAGGTTTCTCTATAATACAACCTATTAAATCCATAGCTTTAGAAAAATTATTCTTTAATGAATAATCACCAATAAAAACTGACCCAGCTGACGGTTTAGATAAACCAACAAGCATCCTTAATGTAGTTGATTTTCCAGCACCATTTGGACCTAAGAAACCGTAAACTTCACCTGGATAAATTTCAATATCTACATTTTTTATAATTTGTTTTCCATTAATCTTTTTTTTCAATCCATGTGCTATTAATATTGGTTTGCTCATATGTATCTCTCCTATTAATTGTAATCTCTAAGAACATATATACCCAATATTACAAATGTAAAACTAATATCTTTATTTTAAACATTCCATTCACAGAAAATTATGTAAAAAAAATACTTATAGAAAACACTATTTTTAAGTGTTTTATCTATAAATATAATTTTCTCTAATATTTATTCCCATATATTTTCTAATCTTTATAAAATATGAAACCATTGCAACAACACAGTGCCAAAAAAAATAGTTATCACAGATGAAATAGTTGATAAAAACACAATTTGGCCAGCTAAATCATAATCTGCATTCATCTCGCGTGCAAGAGAATAAGATGCTACTGCAGTGGGTGCTGCGAATACAGCAAATACCGTAATTATTTCAAATTTTGTTAATCCTATTAACGGTGCAATAATTAACACTATTATAGGAATAATAACAAGTTTTGTAAAAGCTGTAAATACTACAATTTTTAAATTCTCTTTTGTAAATGATAGCTCAATTGCTGCACCAAGCAATATAAGTGCAATGGCAGTTGTTGCTCTAGCAACTGTTTTTAATGAATCCATAATTAAAATAGGCATTTCAATTTTTAAAAATACAGCACTCATACCAAGAACAGCTGATATAATTAATGGATTTTTTGCAATTTTAATTACTGTTGTCTTTAACTTAACTTTCTTTGAAGAATATTTTTCCAATGCTATTACACTAACTATGTTATAAATAGGTACTAATCCTACTATAACAATTGAAATAAGACCTACATAGGTCTCTCCCAATAGACTTGAAATAACTGGTACACCAAAATAAAGTATATTTCCTCTCAATAAGCCTTGAATAACAACTCCCACTTTCGAACGATCTTTAATTACAAATGGAACTATAATAAAAGCACATATAATAACAACTGTTGTAGCAGCTATTGAAAATAATAACAACCTTGTATTTTTTAGTGTATATAGTTCTGGCTGATAAACATTGCAAAATAACAATATTGGTAATAAAACCCAATATACTAGTTTATTTATACTACTAACCTCTTGTTTTTTAAATACTTTTAATACCTTTGCAATATATCCAATTGACATAATAAATAGTAGTGGAAAAGTCGTTTTTAATGCTACATATATAATATCCATAATATTTCTTTTTCTCCTTAGCCATTCCCCTTTTGAAGTTTCTCTACAACTTATATTATATTATATTACTTAAATAAATTCATCTCTAATTCTTCAGATTTTTCAGGATTATTAATATAACATTTTCTATATTTCAATATTCCATCTTTCGCTGAATACATTGGTAAATAATATACTTCTTCATCACCATAAAATAATGTTGTTACTTCATCTTTATAAAGATTATAAGTCACTAAATCTGTTGTATTAGAAAGTTCTGTAGATGCGTTTAATTCAATTGATTCATTAAGCCTTGAATAAGCAATTTTTCCTTCATCTATCCAGAAAACATTTCCAACATATCCTTTTATTTCCGAACTAAATTCACTGTCATCTGTTAATATTATAAAATTTCTCTGAATCGATGTACCTTCATCGATCAAAACAAAATTTTGTTTTGGTGACCATATAGGTTCAAATCCAAATTCACTCACTTCACTTATAGTTTTATCTTCAAAATTATATAAATAAGTTCCGAATTCTTCTCCTCCAGTAATTGTTAAAATTAGACCTTTTCCAGATTTAAATAACCCGATGTATTCTAAATTATCATCAAATAAAATATCTGAATTTAATTCATTATTTTTATCAATCTGTAACAATAATTCTTCAATTTCATCTTGGCACTCTGCCACTTGTTGATTCGTATTATTTTTTATCTGATTGATCTCATCTTCTAATTCTAATATTATTCCCTGAGCTACTTCTAATTCTTGTTTTAAATCATCTGCATCAAGTAAATTAGAATTTTCTTTAGTACATCCAGACAAAATCAATATCATTAAAGCTATTGTAAATACAATTTTCTTCATTAATTCATTCATCTCCTCATTAATACTTTTATTCAATCAGAAACTTACTATTTCATATCTCTTTTTTCTGCCTTTAACATTACTAGTCCTTTCCAAATCATAGTCACACCTATGATTAAGAATATTGCTAATAATGCAATAATCATATAAAAATTCATATTTAATTTTTCAGTGCCTATTAAATGAGAACTTATTATTTGAATATCTTCTTTATATAGCTCATCAATATTTCTCTCTAAATTTTCCAATTTTTCATTATCTATTAAATCAAATTCTATCCTCAATCTATTATTTTTCTGTTTAATTAATATCTCGTCTAATTTTTGTCCTGTATTTTCTGATATCTCTGCTTGTAATTCATTATTGTCTATATCATTTAGAATTTCATATTCAAGAATCGTTGCACTAGTATCAAAAATATTTGACTCTATTAACAGATTCCTTGAGCAAAATAATACCAATAAAATTCCAATCACAAGAAATAAATACCCCTTTTTAATATTCATTTTAAACACTCCTCTCTATTTCACCTTTTTCAAAAAATTAATTGAAATTCATCATATTACTTCAGCATTGCAAAATACCATATTAAATTATCAAGTTCAACTTGACACCATATGAGGTACCATATATACTTTAATCAGGAGGTAAAAACGTTGAGTAAAAGAGATAAACTTCTACAAAAAATTAAAAATAATCCATCAAACGTCAAATTCGAAAACCTTCAAAAGCTACTTTTCTATTATAACTTTAAGGAACGACAACCTAAAGGAGACTCTAGTCATTATACATATCTTTAGGTAAATTAATATTGACAGTTCAAAAACATAAACCTATTAATAAAATTTATGTAAAACAATTTCTGAAGTTTATTGATGAAATTGAAAACAATCATTAAGGAAGTCTACTATGAAAAAAAATATAAAATATTATCTAAGTCTAAAGTATCCTCTCGTAGTAAAAGAAGATGATGGTTCATACTATGCTGAATATCCAGATTTAAAAGGCTGTATGACTATAGGTAACTCACTTAGCGAAATATCCGAAGCCATTAAAGATGCAAAACAAGCTTGGATTGAAACTGCTATTGAAAATAATATTAAAATTCCAGAACCTAAAAGCGAAAATGATTTTTCCGGCTCATTTAGAATTAGAATGCCAAAATCACTTCATAAATCATTATCTGACGATGCTAAAAATGAAGGTATTAGTATGAATCAATATTGCATCTATTTATTAAGTAAGGCCCAAGAAAGAGAACACAATGTCAATAAGTAGCTTATTAGTTACTTATTTTTTTATCTTTTATTTTCTAATAGAACTTAATTATTATCTATAATTTGCCTGTATAATACAGTAACTTCTACTCTTTCAAAATATTATTTGCTTTCAAAGCATCATACAATCTATCATTGAATCTTTCATCATTCTTATCCATATTATCTAAAGCCCAATATTTAATCTTAACACCATTTTCTATATCAATCATTGTAATTCCAATAGGTAAAAAAGAAGATATCATAGATTGAGCATAATACCCATCATATATAAATTCATCTTCAACGTATATATAAAATTTATCTCTTGAAGTAGTAGCAAAACTTGAAAGGGTCTGATAGTTTGACTTAAAATTTTCGATTGGTTTACAATCTATTCCAGATTCTTTTTTAAATATTATTGTTTGATTATTCCAACCATAATATTCAATATCATCTCCAGTAAACATCGGTTTTTCACTAATAATATATTCATCAGAATAAGTTTCAATTGGAACTGCATTGTAAAATTCAATAACAGCATTATTATAGCTATTATTAACAAAAACGTTAAAAACTACTAATATAA
>JAUCFZ010000114.1 GCA_030377915.1 Clostridiaceae bacterium HSG29 | reverse complement strand
TTATATCATCTGGCAGCGTCTTATCCTCCCAGGGGGTTGCCCGCCCAAGTACTTTTAGCGCTAAGAAGCTTTACTTCTGTGTTCGGAATGGGAACAGGTGTTACCTTCTCGCTATTGCCACCAGATACATATTTATTTGTTGTTACTTAAATCTAGATACAATTGTTATTTTACTAACCAACTAAGTGATTCACTATAAATCATAGATTTATGTTCTCTACTTACGCTATTGCCACCAGATTCATGAATGTTTGTACATTCAAAATCGCATATAATATTTTTTTTAGTAAAGTCTTTTTAGATCAAGTCCTCGATCTATTAGTATCTGTCAGCTCAATACATTACTGCACTTTCACCTCAGACCTATCTACCAGATAGTCTTTCTGGAATCTTACTCAATTTCTTGATGGGAAATCTCATCTTATAGTAGGCTTCGCGCTTAGATGCTTTCAGCGCTTATCCCTTCCGTACTTAGCTACTCAGCTATGCTCCTGGCGGAACAACTGATACACCAGCGGTACGTTCATACCGGTCCTCTCGTACTAGGTACAAATCTATTCAAATTTCCTACGCCCACAGCAGATAGGGACCGAACTGTCTCACGACGTTCTGAACCCAGCTCGCGTGCCTCTTTAATGGGCGAACAGCCCAACCCTTGGAACCTGCTTCAGCTCCAGGATGAGACGAGCCGACATCGAGGTGCCAAACCTCCCCGTCGATGTGAACTCTTGGGGGAGATAAGCCTGTTATCCCCGGGGTAGCTTTTATCCGTTGAGCGATGGCCCTTCCATGCGGCGCCACCGGATCACTAAGTCCTACTTTCGTACTTGCTCGACCTGTATGTCTCGCAATCAAGCTCTCTTTTGCCTTTGCGCTCTTTGCACGATTTCCGTCCGTGCTGAGAGAACCTTTGAGCGCCTCCGTTACTCTTTAGGAGGCGACCGCCCCAGTCAAACTGCCCACCTGACATTGTCCTAGTACTGGATTACAGTACATAGTTAGAAACCTGATGCATAAAGAGTGGTATTCCACATTGCGACTCCCTGAATGCTTGTGCACTCATTTCTTCGTCTTCCACCTATTCTGTACATTATACACCAAATTTCAATATCAAGCTGCAGTAAAGCTCCACGGGGTCTTTCCGTCTTGCTGCGGGTAACCGGCATCTTTACCGGTACTACAATTTCACCGAGCCTATTGTTGAGACAGTACACAAATCGTTACGCCTTTCGTGCGGGTCGGAACTTACCCGACAAGGAATTTCGCTACCTTAGGACCGTTATAGTTACGGCCGCCGTTCACTGGGGCTTCAATTCCAAGCTTCGCTTACGCTAACTCTTCCTCTTAACCTTCCAGCACCGGGCAGGCGTCAGCCCCTATACTTCATCTCTCGATTTAGCAGAGACCTGTGTTTTTGGTAAACAGTCGTTTGTGTCTTGTTTTTGCAACCACTTCATGCTTGCACATGCGTGTGGTACCCCTTCTCCCGAAGTTACGGGGTTATTTTGCCGAGTTCCTTAACAATAGTTATCTCGCGCGCCTTAATATTCTCTATCCATCTACCTGTGTCGGTTTGCGGTACAGGCACCTTCAATCTCGATAGCAACTTTTCTTGACAGTGTGAATCTACTTCTTCGCTACTTATTTTCGCTCCACGTAACTGCTTACATCCAACGTAATCACGGATTTGCCTATGATCACTCGCTCGCAGCTTGTACCTGGTCTACCTTCGCCAGGCTAAGCTTTTCCTTCTGCTTCCTTGCTTCTCTCTAACGATTGTCGGTGGTACAGGAATCTTAACCTGTTGTCCATCGCCTACGACTTTCGTCCTCGGCTTAGGCCCTGACTTACCCTGAGAGGACGAACCTTCCTCAGGAAACCTTAGATTTTCGGCGGTAAGGATTCTCACCTTACTCTCGTTACTCATGCCAACATTCTCTCTTGTGTATCGTCCACCAGTCCTTACGGTCTAGCTTCGTCCTATACACAATGCTCTCCTACCACCACTTACGTGATCCATAGCTTCGGTAATAAATTTAAGCCCCGGTAATTTTAGGTGCAACATCACTCGACTAGTGAGCTATTACGCACTCTTTAAATGAATTGCTGCTTCTAAGCCAACATCCTAGTTGTCTATGCAACACCACTTCCTTTCCCACTTAATTTATATTTAGGGACCTTAGCTGATGGTCTGGGCTCTTTCCCTTTCGACTATGAACCTTATCGCACATAGTCTGACTCCCAAGTTTTAAGATTATGGCATTCGGAGTTTGATAACCTTCGGTAGCCGTTGAAAGCCCCTCAGGTAATCAGTCTGCTCTACCTCCATATCTAATCTCTTGAGGCTAGCCCTAAAGCTATTTCGGAGAGTACCAGCTATCTCCGGGCTCGATTGGAATTTCACCCCTATCCACAAGTCATCCCAACCATTTTCAACTGATATGGGTTCGGGCCTCCACAAAATTTTACTTTTGCTTCACCCTGCTCATGGATAGATCGCCCGGTTTCGGGTCTACGACACAAAACTTTCGCCCTATTAAGACTCGCTTTCGCTGCGGCTCCGATGCTTAACATCTTAACCTCGCTTCATATCGTAACTCGTTGGCCCGTTTTACAAAAAGTACACGGTTGCACATATAAAGTGCTTCCGTTGCTTGTAAACATAGGGTTTCATATTCTATTTCACTCCCCTCTCGGGGTTCTTTTCACCTTTCCCTCACGGTACTATGCGCTATCGGTCACTGAGTAGTATTTAGCCTTCGGAGATGGTCCTCCTTGCTTCCCACAAAATTTCTCGTGTTCCGTGGTACTCCGGGTCAGTCTTTCTTACTCCTAATCTTTCACCTACAGGACTATCACCTTCTTCGGTTCGCCTTTCCAGTGCGTATTTGGTTAGATTATTCGTCTTACTTCGTTGACTGCCCACTACCCCATAAACCGCAGTCTATGGTTTGGGCTCTTTCCGTTTCGCTCGCCGCTACTTAGGAAATCGATATTTTTCTTTCTCTTCCTCCGGTTACTTAGATGTTTCAGTTCGCCGGGTTCGCCTCTATATGCTATGTATTCACATATAGATAACTGCACATTACTACAGCTGGGTTGCCCCATTCGGATATCTACGGATCTAAACTCGTTTGCAGTTCCCCGTAGCTTTTCGCAGCTTATCACGTCCTTCTTCGCCTCTCAGTGCCAAGGTATTCACCCTATGCTCTTAATAACTTGATCTCTCTTGTTATTTTGTTTCTATGTTTTCATGCTTTACTAATTATTTTCTATTATATGCAATTTTCAATGTCCAAGCTCTTTATAAGTTTTTAAGCTTATGGTGGGCATAGGTGGACTCGAACCACCGACCTCACGCTTATCAGGCGTGCGCTCTAACCAAGCTGAGCTATACGCCCATCTGTTGAGTTACTATTTTCATAGTCTCTCAAAATTAAACAGTATGTCTTTATGTTTCTCCTTAGAAAGGAGGTGATCCAGCCGCACCTTCCGATACGGCTACCTTGTTACGACTTCACCCTAGTTATCGATTTCACCTTCGGCAGCTACGCTGACTTCGGGTGCCCCCAACTTCCATGGTGTGACGGGCGGTGTGTACAAGACCCGGGAACGCATTCACCGCGACATTCTGATCCGCGATTACTAGCAACTCCAACTTCATGCAGATGAGTTTCAATCTGCAATCCGAACTGGGACCGGCTTATGAGGATTGGCTCCGGATCACTCCTTCGCATACCCGTTGTACCGGCCATTGTAGCACGTGTGTAGCCCAAATCATAAGGGGCATGATGATTTGACGTCATCCCCACCTTCCTCCGATTTTTTCATCGGCAGTCTCTTTAGAGTCCTCAACTTAACTTGTTAGCAACTAAAAATAAGGGTTGCGCTCGTTACGGGACTTAACCCAACATCTCACGACACGAGCTGACGACAACCATGCACCACCTGTATTCAGAGTCCAAAAGGAACTCTTACATTACTAAGATAGCTCTGATATGTCAAGATTTGGTAAGGTTCTTCGCGTTGCTTCGAATTAAACCACATGCTCCGCTGCTTGTGCGGGTCCCCGTCAATTCTTTTGAGTTTCAGCCTTGCGACCGTACTCCCCAGGCGGGATACTTAATACATTTGCTCCGGCACCGACCTTCACGGCCGACACCAAGTATCCATCGTTTACGGCGTGGACTACCAGGGTATCTAATCCTGTTTGCTCCCCACGCTTTCGTTCCTCAGCGTCAGTTACAGTCCAGAAAGTCGCCTTCGCTACTGATGTTCTTCCTAATATCTACGCATTTCACTACTACACTAGGAATTCCACTTTCCTCTCCTGTACTCAAGTCAATCAGTTCCATTAGCTTACACCGGTTAGGCCGGTGGCTTTCACTATTGGCTTTTTTGACCGCCTACGAACTCTTTATGCCCAGTAATTCCGGATAACGCTCGCCACTTACGTATTACCGCGGCTGCTGGCACGTAATTAGCCGTGGCTTTCTTATAGGGTACCGTCACTTCTTCTTCCCCTATAACAGAACTTTACGACTCGAAAGCCTTCTTCGTTCACGCGGCGTTGCTGCATCAGGGTTTCCCCCATTGTGCAATATTCCCCACTGCTGCCTCCCGTAGGAGTCTGGACCGTGTCTCAGTTCCAGTGTGGCCGTTCACCCTCTCAGGCCGGCTATTGATCATCGCCTTGGTAAGCCATTACCTTACCAACTAGCTAATCAAACGCAAATCCATCATACACCGAAATTCTTTAACCACTAAGACATGCGTCTCTATGGCCTCATCAAGTATTACTCACCGTTTCCGATGGCTATCCTTGTGTGTATGGCAGGTTATTTACGCGTTACTCACCCGTCCGCCGCTGTCCGTTTATTAACTTCTCCGAAGATCCATTACTAAACTTCTCGCTCGACTTGCATGTGTTAAGCACGCCGCCAGCGTTCATCCTGAGCCAAGATCAAACTCTTAATTAAAATTTGTTTTTGCTCATTTTT
>JAUCFZ010000113.1 GCA_030377915.1 Clostridiaceae bacterium HSG29 | reverse complement strand
AATCCAACGATCTTTATAAAAATTTTTAGATTTCCATCTATTTTTTTCCTTTTCATCGTTTAAATTATTAATGAATTCATCAAGAGCTAATAAATCATAAGTATTTTCTTCTCCAATTGTTTTCCATCTTCTTTATCAGTTATTTCCAACTCAACAGTTTGACCTTCATTTAAATTAAATTCCAATAAATTATTTAATAATACAAGTTTACCTTTTATTTCCGCAATAATTTTTCCATCATTAATTTCAACAACTTTTGCATTAACAATTTCTCCAATTTTAACATTATTAAGCTTTGTATTTTTTAAACTTTTTATTTCATTAAATATTTGATTTTCTGATATTCTCATAAAATCACCCTTCAAATTTATTCATTAATAAAATTTTTAATAAAAGTTTTTCTGTGAATTTCTGTATATCCATATTTTTTAATTGCCTCAATATGTTCTTTAGTTCCATAACCAACATTTGTTAAAAACCCATATTCAGGATATTTTTCATTATATTTATACATTATCCTATCTCGCGTAACTTTAGCAACTATTGATGCTGCTGCAATTGAAATTGATTTAGTATCGCCTTTAATAATTCCAATCTGCTTAATATTTATATCGTCTAACTCTAATGCATCAATTAATAATAATTCTGGTTTTATTTTCAATTTATCAATTGATTCTTTCATTGATACTTTTGTTGCTTCAAGAATATTTATTTCATCTATAATTTTTTCATTTACTATTGAAACACCAACAGCAACTGCTTTCTCAATTATTTCATTAAAAAGCCTTTCTCTGTTTTCCTTATTTACTTTTTTTGAATCATTAATTCCTTTAAAAACATCATTTTTCTTTAAAATTACTGCAGCTGTTACTACCGGCCCTGCAAGAGGTCCTCTTCCAACTTCATCAATTCCAGCAATATAAATTTCTCCATCACTAATTTTTTCTTCAAAACTCCAAAGATTATTAATTCTATCAATTTCTTTTATCTCTTTTTCTTTTTCTTTTATTATACTTTCTTTTATTTTAATTACTGATTTTCTATTATCCAATTCTAAGATATCAATATATTTTATTTTTTCATCTAAAGATAAAGCATCAATTATTTTTTTTAAATCTTTAACGGAAATCCCACTTATATCTATCATAGTTTGCCCCCATATAATTTTTACATAATAAATAAGAGGACTGAATTCAGCCCTCTTAATAAATTATTTTGCTTTTCTTTCTTTAATTTTAGCAGCTTTTCCAACTCTACCTTTAAGATAACTAAGATTAGCTCTTCTTACTTTACCTCTTTTAATTACTTTAATTTCAGTAATTTTTGGTGAGTGTAATGGTAATGTTTTTTCAACACCTATTCCATTTGAAATTTTTCTAACAGTGAAAGTTTCGCTAATTCCACCATTTTGTCTTTTCATAACTACGCCTTTAAAGATCTGAACTCTTTCTCTTTTTCCTTCTTTAATTAGGATACCAACTTCAACTGTATCTCCAGGAATAAACGCTGGGATATCACTCTTCATGTTTTCTTTTCCTAATTCCATAAGGATGTTTTGGTTTAACATATTTCTTCCTCCTCAAGTACGCGTTCTTGATGATCAATTCATTCAGTGGACCGCATATACAACATTGCAATTATACCATCACTTCATATAAATTACAAATTTTTTTTAATCACATTTTTAACTTTCTCAGCAAGCTTATTATCAACTGATAAATCGTCTAAAATTGCCTCTATCATATCTGGTCTTTTTCTATAAGTCTGGAGAATTGATTGATTTTCTCTCCACTCATTAATCTTTTTATGATTTCCACTAATTAACACATCAGGCACTTTCATTTCATCAAATACTTGTGGTTTAGTATAATGCGGATAATCAAGAAGCCCATTATAATGACTATCTTCCTTAAATGAATTCTCATCTCCAATAACGCCTTTTACAAGTCTACCTATTGAGTCAATCAACACCATTGCTCCAAGTTCTCCACCTGTTAATACATAATCCCCAATAGAAATTTCCTCATCAACATACTTATCAATTATTCTTTGATCAATTCCTTCGTAGTGACCACATAATAAAATTAAATTTTCTTCTAGAACTAAGGAATTAGCTTTTTTTTGCGTAAGTTTTTCACCTTTGGGACTAAGAAATATAATTTTAGAATTATTTTTCTTCGAAAATTCTATAGCATCTTTCAAAGGTTGTGGTGTCATAACCATTCCTGGGCCACCACCATATGATGTATCATCAACACTTTTATGTTTATTCTTTGAAAAATCCCTAATATTAATAAGTTCCACATTTATAAGTTTATTTTCTATTGCTTTTCCAATAACACTTGCTTTTAAAAAATTATCAAACATTTCAGGAAAAAGTGTCAATACTTTAAAATTCATCAATAAATCCCTCTATATTTTTAAACACAATATACTTTCTTTTTTTACTTCCTTTTTCAATAAAATTATTATGTAATGGAACCATAAATGTTTTTTCGCTATTCTTAATTACAAAAACTCCTTGAGCTGATTTAACAGTATCAATATCAATTATTTCACCGATTTCTTCATTATTAAAAACTGCTTTAAACCCAATTATTTCATCTATCAAAAATTCGTTATCTTCTAGTTTAATATCATCTTTATAAAGATAAAGTTTTTTCCCAATTAATTCTTCAGCCACATTAATATCATCAATCCCCGAAAGTTTTAAAATCAATAAATTTTTCTTAAATCTAAACTTCTCTATTTTAAATTCTTCATTTTCAATATAGAAAAAATTAAAATTCTTAAAATTATCATTATAACCTTCATAAAGCGAAATTCTAAGTTCACCTTTTAAACCCTGAGTGCTTACAATTTGTCCAATAAAATATTTTTTTTCCACAGAATCACCTCCAAAAAAAAGAATCCTCAAAAAGAGAATTCTTAATAATTACTGAGTAATTTCTATAACTACTTTTTGATTTTTCTTTGTAGCAGCTGCTTTAGCAACTGTTCTTATTGCTTTTGCAATCTTACCTTGCTTACCAATTACTTTACCCATATCTTGGTCTGCAACCTGCAAGTGAATCTTAACTAATCCATTTTCTACAATTTCTTGAACTTCCACTTGATCTGGATTATCAACCAATTCTTTAGCAATTAATTCAATTAAAGTCTTCACTTCGCACCTCCGTATTAGTAATTAAAGTATTCCGTGTTTTTTAAATAATTCTTTAACACTATCAGTTGGTTGCGCACCATTGGCAATCCATTTTTCTACTTTTTCTTTGTCAATTTTTACTTCTTCTTTTCTTAATGGATTATAGTATCCTACTTCTTCAATAAAGTCACCTTTGCTTGGATGACGTCTAGAATCTCCAACTACTATTCTGTAAAAAGGTCTTTTCTTTGCGCCCATTCTTCTAAATCTAATTTTAACCATTATCTTTCCTCCTATAATTTTTATCTTTTTATTTAAAACGGTAAGTTCATTCCACCGCCAGAAAACATTTTTCCCATGCCCTTCATACTAGACATTTGTTGCATCATTTTTTTACTTTCTTTAAATTGCTTTAAAAGTTTATTTACATCTCTCGCAGTTGTACCACTTCCAGCTGCAATTCGTTTTTTTCTACTTCCATTAATTAATTTGTCATTTTTTCTTTCAGCAGGTGTCATACTTCTTATTATTGCTTGAATTTTATCAAGTTCTTTTTCATCAACATTAACACCCTTTAAAGCTTTACTATTCATTCCAGGAATCATTTTTAAAATATCGCTCATAGATCCCATATTTCTCATTTGTTCCATTTGATCTAGGAAATCTTCGAAATCAAATTGTTTATTTTTAATTTTCTTTTGTAACTCCATTGCTTTATCTTCATCAAAAGCTTTTTGAGCTTTTTCAATTAAAGTTAATACATCTCCCATTCCAAGAATTCTTGATGCCATTCTATCAGGATAAAATTCTTCAATTTGATCAAGTTTCTCACCAACACCAATAAGTTTAATTGGTTTTCCTGTAACTTTTCTTACTGAAAGCGCAGCACCACCTCTAGTATCACCGTCAAGTTTTGTTAAAACAACACCTGTGATTTCAAGTTTTTCATCAAAGTTTTTAGCTACATTTACAGCATCTTGACCTGTCATTGAATCAACAACTAATAAAATTTCTTTAGGTTCTACTTCTCTTTTAATATTTACAAGCTCATCCATTAATGTTTCATCAATATGAAGTCTTCCTGCAGTATCGAGAATAACTAAATCCATTTGGTTTTTCTTTGCATATTCAATTGACGCTTTTGCAATATTTACAGGGTCAACTTTATCACCCATAGAAAAAACTGGAACATCTAGTTGCTCACCAACAATTTTTAACTGTTTTATTGCTGCTGGACGATATACATCACATGCAACTAATAATGGTTTTTTATGATCTTTTTCTTTTAAAAGTCTTGAAATCTTACCAGTAGTAGTAGTTTTACCAGCACCTTGTAATCCAACCATCATTATAATTGATGGTGTATTAGAAGAATACTCAATTTTACTAACCGTTTCACCCATTAAATTTGTCAACTCTTCATTAACAATTTTAATTACTTGTTGTCCAGGTGATAAACTTTCAAGAACTTCAACACCAATTGATCTATCTTTTACTACTTTTATAAACTCTTTTACAATTTTAAAGTTTACATCTGCTTCTAATAAAGCAAGTTTAACTTCTCGCATTGCTGCATTTACATCTTTTTCGTTTAATTTTCCACGACCTTTTAATTTTTTAAAGGTTTCTTGGAGTTTTTCAGATAAATTATCCAGCATTTCAAACCTCGCTTCAATATATATTTACAATTTCATTTACCATGTTTTTTAAATCTTCAATATCTTTTTTTACAATGTCATCTTTAATATTATCTTCAATTTTTAAAAACAAATCACTAAATTCATTTAATGAATCTCTAATAACACTAAATTTTTCTACAAGCTTTAATTTCGTTTCAAAATTTTTCAATTTAGTTTCGCTTCTT
>JAUCFZ010000112.1 GCA_030377915.1 Clostridiaceae bacterium HSG29 | reverse complement strand
CTTCATCTGTATATTCTATAACAACAACTACTTTTGCAATTTTATTTTCATCCGATAAATTAAAATAACCTTCATCAAATGAATACTCGAAATACACAGTTTCGACTTCTTTAGGATCAGACTTAAACACTAAGAAATATGCTAAAATCCCACCAACGATTAAAACGACCGCTACTACACCAATTATAATAATTTTCTTCATATTTATTCCCCTTTATTATTTGATTCAGTGCTTCCTACATTAAAGAAATCTCTTAAAATCAAAATGTCAACTCTTCTATTTTTACTGCGTCCCTCTAAAGTATCATTTGAGGCTATTGGATAATACTCTCCATAACCTGATGCTGATAATCGTTTAGGTTCAATCCCTACGTCATCCAAAAAATAACGTATTACATTAGTTGCTCTTGTTGTAGATAATTCCCAATTTGAAGGAAATTCAGCAGTATGCATCGGAACATTATCAGTATGTCCTTCAACACGAATTGCTTTTGAAAAGAATTTTTCATCAATCAATAATTCACCAATTATTGTTAACGCATCCTTTGCTGATATTTTAAGATTAGCTTTTCCTGAATCAAATAATGCATTATCAGGAAATCTTATTAATAATCCTTCATCAACTATCTGAGATGTTACATTTATTTCAATTTCTGATTTTTCAAGTTGTTCATCTATTTCTTCTTTTAATTGTGTTAAAACCATCTGATCTTTTGATTCTTCACTAACATCATTTTCTGGCATTCCATTAAATACAAGTGGACTTTCACTTAAAGTTGTACCTCCCGATAAAACTCCAGCTGATCCTTGGAAAGATTGCATTACAGCTTCAAATTTCTGAGCATCTATTGATGAAAAAGCGAATAGTAAAACGAAAAAACACATTAATAAAGTAACTAGATCACCATATGTTACCATCCATTCAGGTGCTCCACCACTACATTCTGGACATTTTTTCTTTCTACTCATCTTTTCCACCCTCACCTTCCATTTTCTTTCTTTCAGATGGTGGTAAGAATGATTTTAATTTTTCTTCAATTATCCTTGGATTTTCACCTGCTTGAATAGATAGTAATCCTTCAAGCATAATTGTTCTAATTAAAATTTCTTCAGCACTTTTAAACTTCAATTTGCCAGCTAAAGGGATAAAAATAAGATTCGCGAATAATGAACCATAGAAAGTAGTAAGTAACGCTACCGCCATTTTAGGACCAATTGTTGTAGGATCATCCAAACTCTGAAGCATACCTACAAGTCCAATAAGTGTACCAATCATTCCGAAAGCAGGGAAATTAGCTCCAAGTGATTCTAACATTCCACTTCCAACACTATGTCTTTCTTCAACATTTGAAATTTCACTTTCTAAAATATTTTTAACAAGTTCAGGATCTGTTCCATCCACAATAAGCATTATACCTTTTTGTAAAAAAGCATCTTTAATATCACTTGTTGCATCTTCAAGTGCAAGTAATCCTTCTCTTCTAGCAACATTTGCTAAATCAATAATCTGTTTTATTATTGATTTTGGGCTGAATTCATTCATTTTTATTGTTTTACCAAATATACTACCTATGGATAACGCTTTTGCCATTGGGTACGAAACGAAATATGCAGCCGTTCCACCACCAACTACAATAAGTATTGAAGCGGTATCAATATACGAACTAAGACTTGCATTAGTTAATATACCCCACACTACCAAAGCTAAACCCATTACTATACCGCCAATAGTTGCTATATCCATAACTTCACCTCTCTAAATATGTATCTTTCTTTTATATTTTATAATTTTTTCTATCACTTCGTCAATACCTTCTTCAATGACCAACTTCTTATCATTCGAAAGAGTAATTATTGTATCCGGTGTTTCTTCCATATATTCAATTAAATCATCATTTAAAACAAATACATTACCATTAAATTTAGTCAATTTTATCATATTACCACCTTTAATAAGAATACCTAGGAAACCTAGGTATTCATACTATTTATCTTTCTATTTATCTTTTTAAGTTAACTAATTCCTGCAATATTTCATCAGAAGTAGAAATTACTCTAGAATTTGCTTGGAAACCTCTTTGAGTAGTAATCATTTCAGTAAATTGTTTTGATAAATCTACATTTGACATCTCTAGCGCACCCGGATTAAGAGCTCCAAAACTACCTGTTGAAGGTTGTCCATATTTTGGTGTACCTGAGTTATTTGTATCAATAAACATATTGCTACCAATTTTTTCAAGTCCAGCTGGATTATCAAAATCAGCTAAAGTAATAACTGCTAAAGTTTCTCTTTCACCATTAGTATAAACACCAACTACTTCACCTTTAGATGAAATATTAAATGAATTAATACTTCCTGCACTATTACCATCAAAAGCTACTGTTTTAGCATCAGTTTCTTGTGAATATTGAGTAAAAGTTCTTGATTTTGTTTCTAAACCATCTTGAAAAAACATTTTTCTATTAATATCTAAATCTAAATCATCAGCACCCTCTAAATTTAATGTTAAAGTGCCAGAAAAAGATGTCATTGTTGCTGGAGTTCCCGCTGTAGGATCAGTAGGAACTTGAACATAATCTACAACTTGTCCATCTTCATTAAAAAGTGCATATACATCTTCAGCAGCAGCAAAAGTTGCAAGATCAGTACGCGCTCCAACTCCATCGTTTAAATTTGTTGCTAAATCATTAGTTATTGAAACTCTTTTTAAAAAATAATCTTGATTTGCTCCTCCAGCATAATAACCATCTGGAATTGGAACAACAGCAGAATATTTTGGATCATCTGTAGAGTCCGGCAGTAAAGCAGGATCAAATTCAATTGGAACTGCATCGCCAATAAAATTAACATCTATAGTATGAACTCCACCTAATGAATCGTAAACATCAACAGTTGTTGTGTAATCTTCATCTCCACTATTAACATTTCCTTGAATTAAAAGCTGATCTGTTTCTGTAGCTTCTTTTGTATCTGATTTATTAATCTGAACAGGTTTCATATCAGTATCTAATACTTTATAACCTTCAGTTGTAACTAAATTACCATTTCTATCAACATTAAAATTACCTGCTCTTGTGTAAAATTTATTTTGTGCATTAGCATCATTTGTTACTACAAAAAATCCGTTTCCATCTATCATTAAATCAGTAGGATTATCAGTTCTTTGAGTTGAACCTTTAGAATGATTAACTGAAATCGAACCCATTCCTACACCTAAACCAATTTGTTGTGGATTTGTTCCACCTTTTCCATCCGTTGGAGAACCTGCTCCTTTTACAGTTTGAGAAAATACTTCTTTAAATGTTACTGTAGAACCTTTAAATCCAACAGTATTAACATTTGCAATATTATTACCAATAACATCCATCTTTGTTTGATGTACCCTAAGCCCTGAAACAGCAGCATACAATGATCGCATCATAATAATGACCTCCTTATAATTTGTGTAATAATTGGTTTTATCAATCAGTCAAAAACCATAAGCTTCCTTAAAAGGTCCAGCTTAAATAATTACAGCACCATCTATATTCGTAAATACACTTTCTTTTAAATCAGTTCCACTTGTTGCAGTTATTACCATATTATTTTTTATACTTGTAACAAAAGCATTATCTCCCATAATTATTAACGCATCTTTTACGCCTTTTGCTTTTGCAATGTTTACTGCATTTGTTATTTTATCAACATCTTCCGAAGTAAGGTTGATATTTCTTTTTTCAAGTCTTTGTAAAGCATGTTTTGAAAAATTAACTTTTTCATTTTTACTTAACTGATTCATTATTTCTTTAAAACTCTTACCATTACTTACCTTATTTGTTTGAACATTTTTTTTAGAATCATCAATGCCATTAATTCTATTTCGATTTAATACATATTCATTTGATATTTTAGTCATATAATCACCTTCTAAATATCAAAATCTACATTTGTTGAAGATTCTGTGAAATATGCAGATAATGAATTATTTAATTTAATCATTTCATTTAATATTTTTGTTTGATTATCATTAATTTCATCTAATTTATCTTCATTTACACTTCCGCTACCAACAAGATTTTTATTTAAGTCAGCAATTGAATTTTGTAATTCCATTAATGATAATTTTGATTCTTCACTTGAAGTTTCAATACTATTATTAATTTTACCCAATTGTTCAACAGATGTAAATTGCGCCATTTGTGCAATAGTATCTTTATTATCCATTGGATCTAGCGGATCTTGATACTGCATTTCAGCCATCAATAATTTTAAAAACGCATCTTGTCCCATCTCTTGTTCTTTAATAAGTTTATTGTTTGATTCATCATTTTTAATACTATCTAAATAATCTAAATTTGCTTGCGAAAAACTACCTTGAATATCCATAAACACCTCCTAACCCATATAAGAAATTGCTCTTCTTCTCATCATATTTAATAATTTACTTTCTTCAATTAAAGAAACAGATTCATCTTTTTCTTCATTTTGTTCATCATCAAAAATATTTTCATAATACTTATCATTTTCTTTTTGATTATCTTGATCATCTTTATCAACAGATACATTTAAGCCATCAAGTGAATAACCTTTATCACTTAATGCATTTCTTAAATCTTGCAAGTTCGATTCAATTGCTTGTTTAACCATCATGCTTTCTACTTTGAATTCTGCAATAACATTTCCTTTTTCAATAGTCATTTTTAATTCAATTTTGCCTAAAGATTTTGGATTTAATAAAACTTTCATTTCAGAAATTTTTCCATCAAATTTTGTAGTAAAATTATTTTTTATTTGATCAACAACTTTATTCATTTGATTAACTTTTGATAATAATTTAAAATTAAGTTCATTTTTAAAATTTTCTTTTACTTCCTCATTTTCCTTTGAAAACTGCATTAAATTGTCTTTAACTTCCTCTTTTACAGAAGATTGATTTTTAGTATTTGTTTTAACAACTTTCTTTGAAACTTTAATTTCTTTTTCATCATTTTTTTCTAAGTTCTTTTCAATTTCTAGTACTTTTACACTTGAT
>JAUCFZ010000111.1 GCA_030377915.1 Clostridiaceae bacterium HSG29 | reverse complement strand
AATTATTTTAAAAACTTATATTCAGAAATAGGAAATGATATAGATTTATTAATTGAATTAACAGGAGATTTTAAAACTATCTATTTTGATTCAATAGAAAATTTAAAGAATGCTACTTTAGAACATGATTACTATAAAATGGATAGAATTGCACATAAATTAAAAGGTGCATCATTAAATTTTAATATGCCCATTTTTTCTGAAGCAACTGAAAAAATAGAATTTATCGGCAAAGATAAATTGAAAGATAATGTCACTGAATTTCTTTTAATTATGGAAAATGAATTTAAAAGATTTGAAATTGAATGTGATAACTTAAATAAATAATAGAAAAGGATATATTGATTTGAAAATAATTTTCAAATAATATATCCTTTTTATACTTTATAATCTATTTAATTAACTAAATATTAATTTATCATTCTTTAACTCAACATATACAGTATCGTTTTCACTATATATATCTCTTAAATATTTCTCAGCAATTTCATCTTCTATATACTTTTGAATAACTCTTCTTAAAGGTCTTGCACCGTATTTAACACTATAACCTTTCTCCAAAATATACTCAATTACTAAATCTGAAACAACTAATTTCATATTTTTATCTTTCATTTCTTCATTAACTTCTTCAATCATTAATTTAATAATCTCTTTTAATTCATCTTTTTTCAATCTATTAAATATAATTGTTTCATCAACTCTGTTTAAAAACTCAGGTCTGAAAATTTTTCTAAGCGCTGAATCTGTACTTTGCTTTAAACTAGTATCAGATTTGTTTTCAAAACCAACAGCTGATTTATGATCTGTACCTGCATTTGAAGTCATAATTATAATACTATTATCAAAAAATACAGTTCTCCCTTGGCTATCAGTTAATCTTCCATCTTCAAGTATTTGTAAAAGCATATTGAAAACATCATGATGTGCTTTTTCAATTTCATCTAATAATATTACTGAATATGGTTTTCTTCTTATTTTTTCAGTTAATTGGCCACCTTGATCATGTCCAATATATCCCGGAGGAGCACCAATTAACTTAGAAACAGTATGTTTCTCCATATATTCAGACATATCAATTCTTATCATAGCCTCTTCACTACCAAATAATTCTTCTGCTAATACTCTTGCAAGTTCAGTTTTTCCTACACCAGTAGGTCCAACAAAAATAAATGATGCAGGTTTTCTTTTTCTTTTAAATCCTGATCTATTTCTTCTTACAGTCTTTGCTAAACTAATAACAGCAGCATCCTGTCCAATTACTCTTTTTTTCAATCTTTCTTCTAATTTAAGTAATCTTTCAGCTTCCTCTTCATTCACTCTATTAACTGGAATATTTGTCCAAGCTTCAATTACATATGCAATGTCGTCAAATGTGAGTTCAACATGTTCCATTTCATTTTGTAAACTTTCGATTTCTTTGATAATTGAATAACTTTTCATCTTTAACTCAGCTGATTTTTGATAATCTTCTTCAGAAGATAATTTTTCTCTTTGTTTTTCAATATTTTTAAGCTTATCTTCTAAAACTTTTATTTCAACTAAACCTTTATTCTTTAAATTAGCTCTTGATCCAGCTTCATCAATTACATCAATTGCTTTATCTGGCAAAAATCTATCTGTAATATATCTTTCTGAAAAATAAACTGCTTTTTCTATAACTTCTTTTGAAATGTTCACTTTATGAAAATCCTGATAATAATCTTTTATACCTTCAATTATCTCAACTGTTTCAGCCATTGTTGGTTCATCAACTAAAACTTTTTGAAATCTTCTTTCAAGTGCAGCATCTTTTTCAATGTTTTTTCTATAATCTTCTAGTGTAGTTGAACCAATGATTTGAATTTGGCCTTTTGCTAAAGCGGGTTTTAAAATATTGGCTGCGTTCATAGATCCACCTTGAACATCACCAGTTCCAACAAGACTATGAACTTCATCTATTACTAAAATTATATTTCCATTTTCAACTACTTCATCTATAATTTTTTTTAGTCTTCCTTCAAATTGACCTCTAAATTGAGTTCCAGCAACAACAGCTGTTAAATCCAATAAATAAATTTGAGCATCATATATTTTTTCAGGAACTTCTTTATTCACTATTCTAACAGCTAAACCTTCAGCTATGGCTGTTTTACCAACACCAGGTTCACCAATTAAAACTGGATTGTTTTTACTTCTTCTATTAAGAATTTGAATAACTCTGTCAATTTCTTTATTTCTTCCAACTACTCTATCAACTTTTCCATTTTTAGCTGCTTCAGTTAAATTAGTACCAAATTTGTCAAGGTTTTTTGTTTTTTTATTAAAAAACTTTTTATCACTTTTTTCTTTATTGGTATTTTCTGTTTTAGCATTATCTGAACCTTTAAATAATGCATTAAATGCATTCATAAATGAATTTCCGCCTTCTCCATTATCTGATTCAGCATCAAGCATTCCAGGCATCATAGTTTCCATCTGCTCTTTAAAACTATCCATATCCATATCTTTAAACATATCTTGCATTTGTTTATTCATTGTCTGAAATTCTTCAGAACTCATACCAGTTTTACTTTTAATTTCAGATTCAACATCGATACCACGTTTTTCAGCACATTCTATACAATAACCTTTAACATCATTTTTACCATCTTCAATTTTATTTACAAATACAACTGCAATTTTCTCATGGCAGTCTGAACACATAATCATTTTTATCATCTCCATATTTCTCGTATCTGTTTATTATAACAATATAATATATTTTTTGCAAAAATATCAAAAATTATTTTATTCTTTTGTTAATATATACCCCATAGAAAGATTTAAAAACATTTTAAATTACTAGCTATATTATGATATTTCATATAGTGAATAATAATGACCTTTTTCCATAAGTAATTCCTCATGTGTTCCCGCTTCAATAATTTCACCTTTTTTCATTACTAAAATTCTATCAGCGTTAACAATTGTAGATAATCTATGTGCGACAATAAAACTTGTTCTGTTTCTTGTAATATTGTCAATGGCTTTCTGAATCATATACTCAGTTTCTGTATCAATTGAAGATGTTGCTTCATCTAATACAAATATTTTAGGATTAGATATAATTGCTCTTGCAAATGAAATTAATTGCTTTTCACCAGTTGACAATAACTCTCCATTTTCTCCAACTTCATAATCATATTGTCCATCTTTTTTCATAATAAATTCATGCGCATTTACAAGTTTAGAAACTTCTATTATTTTCTCATCATCTGCATTTAAATTACCATATCGAATATTTTCGCGAATAGTTCCTGAAAATAAATGGGGATCTTGTAATACATAACCAATATTAGAATGAAGCCATGAAATACTTCTTTCTTTATAATCAACATCATCTATATATACAGTTCCATTAATTGGTTCATAAAACCTCGAAACAATATTAATTAATGTACTTTTTCCTGAACCAGTTTCCCCAACTATAGCAATTTTTGTGCCTGGCTTAACAGTTAAATTGAAATTGCTAAAAATTGGTTCTTTTTCATTATAATGAAAATCTAAATTTTTAAATTGCACTTTACCTTTTACTTCATCCCAATTTTCAATTTTTTTATTAATCATATCACCATATTTTTCAGTAACATCTTTTGAATCTACTATGTCTATTTCCTCATCAATTAAACCATACACTCTTTCTATGCTAGCCTGCGCTGTTTTGAATTCAGCTAACACTCTTGCAATTTCTTTAATTGGCTCAAAAAAATGTCTTGTATAAGTTAAAAACATTACAAATGTTCCATAACTAACTGTATTCATAATAACTCCACTACCACCATAATAAATTGCCATTGCAGTTCCAATAGAACTTATTATTATTACTACAGATAAATACACTGCAGAAGATACCGCTGCTTTAACTGTACTTGCTCTCATGTTTTCTGTTATTTTTTCAAATTCTACATAGTTCTGCTTTTCACTAACAAGTACTTTTGTTGCAACTATTCCTGAAATACTTTCAGCAATTCTACCTGTCACTAAAGAATTTAATTTTCTGATTTTTCGATACGCTACTAATAATTTATTCTGAAAATAATAACTAACAAGCATTATTACTGGCATAAGTGCAACTATAACTAATGTTAATTTAATATTAATAACAAACATAACAATTAAAATAAAGCTCATCATTGCTGTTCCCCATATCATATCAACAATACCCCATGTTACTTTTTCTCCAATATTTCCAATATCAGATGTTAACCTTGAAATTATCCATCCTTCAGCATTCTTATCATAATATGAAAGCGATAACATTTGTAGTTTTTCAAATGCTTTTTTCCGTAAATCATAAACAAAATTCGTTTCAAGTTTTCCAGCACAAGCTATAAATGCATATACTAAGAATGAAAGTAATATTACTGTAATAATATATATTAAAATAAACAAATTAAAATTCTCAAAATTATTGTTTACTATAAATTCATCAATTGCATATTTATTTAAATATGGTATTAACGCTTCAATTCCAGCTGTAGATATCATAAGTATAATTATCATAATTACATTTTTTTTATATTCTAAAAGTGATTTAGTTAATCGTTTTATTATTTTTTTATTATATCTTTTATTTTCCATTTATATCACCTCATGTTCGATTGAATTTTCCAAACTTTTTTGTAAAATCCTTGTTTTTTAATAAGTTCTCCATGTGTTCCTACATCAACTATTTTACCTTTTTCAATAACTAAAATTTTATCAGTTTCCTTTAATGTTGCAATTCTATGCGAAATAATTAATGTTGTGAGTTTTTCACTTCTTTCATTTATAGCTTTTCTAATTTTCAAATCTGTCTCAGTATCAACAGCACTTAATGCATCATCAAAAATTATAATTGGTGCTTTTTTAATTAAACTTTGTGCAATAGAAATTCTTTGTTTCTGCCCGCCTGATAACGAAACTCCTCTTTCACCAATAACAGTGTTATAACCTTCTTCAAAAGTCAAAATATTATCATGTATAGCTGCCATTGAAGCTACATGTTCAATATCA
>JAUCFZ010000110.1 GCA_030377915.1 Clostridiaceae bacterium HSG29 | reverse complement strand
GTATAAAAAACACTAATCATAGTAATATACAACAAAAAAGTACGTTTATCTCAGTTTTTTAACTAAAACAAACGTACTATTATTATATTTTATATGAATTTGAAACTTTTCTAAACTCTTCTAATAGTTTATTATTTAATATCTTAATAAATGTGCCTTTCATTCCAAGTGATCTAGATTCAATTACACCAGCAGATTCAAATTTTCTTAAAGCATTTACTATAACCGATCTTGTAATTCCAACTCTATCAGCAACTTTACTTGCAATAATAAGTCCTTCTGAGCCTTCTAATTCATTGAAAATATGTTCCATAGCTTCAATTTCAGAATAAGATAATGTTCCAATCGCCATTTTCACAACATCTTTCTTTCTTCTTTCTTCATCACTTGCTTTTCTATCAGATCTTACAATTTCAAGACCAATAACAGTTGCTGCGTACTCCGCCAATACCAAATCATCATCAGTAAACTCAATATCTTTAGAAACAATAAACGTACCAAGTCTTTTACCATTTCCTAAAATCGGTACTATTGTTGCAGATTTTTCATAACTACTTACATCATCTCTAAATATTTCTAACAAATCATCTTTTGTAATATTGAAAAGAGTTGAATCAATTTTAAGTAATTGTGAATTATCTTTCTGGTTAAATATTTTTTCTTCATTTTCATCATAAATTACATTACTGTTTTTAATATCTACTAATGAATAACCTAAAACTTTTCCTTTTTTTGAAAGCACATATACATTACCATCAAATATATCCATCATTATTTCACTCATACCCTGAAACGAAATGTTTTCACTTTCAGAATGTTGAATTATTTTATTTAACCTTCTCATTTTTTCTACTAAAATTTTTGACATATCTTACGTCGATTACCGACGAAACACCTCCTAATTATTCTCTTCCCTTGAATATGTACATTCTTCATTTGTACACACTATCTTTTTTCCTTTTTTATTCTGTTTCTCAGTTAATAAACTCTGACATTCCGGACATTTTTCTTGAATCGGTTTTGTCCATGAAGTAAACTCGCATTCCGGATAATTACTACATCCATAGAACACTCTTTTTTTCTTCGTCTTTTTAACAATAATTTCTCCATTATCACACGTTGGGCATTTAACACCTATTTTTTTCACAATAGCTTTAGTATTTTTACATTCAGGATAATTTGAACATGCCATAAACTTCCCAAATCTTCCATACTTTATTACCATCGGACTACCACATTTTTCACAAATTTCGTCCGTTTCTTCAGTCATATCAACTTTTTCAATATTTTTATCAGCTTCAGTTAATGTAACCTCAAAAGGTTTATAAAAATCTTCAATTATTTTTTTCCAATGAATCTTTCCTTCTTCTATTTCATCAAATTCATCCTCAATCATTGAAGTAAATCCTAAATCAACTATTTTAGCAAAATGTTTTACCATAATATCATTTATCATTACACCAAGTTCAGTAGGTTTAAAATATCTTGCTTCTTTCTCAATATAACCTCTTTTTACTATTGTAGAAATTGTTGGAGCATAAGTCGAAGGTCTTCCAATATTTTTTTCTTCCATCAATTTAACAAGTGAAGCCTCTGAATAACGCGCAGGCGGCTTTGTCTCATGTCTTTCAGGATTATATTTAATAAGTTCTAAAATCTCCCCTTCATTAACTTTTGGCATTCTCACTTCTTTTGTTTCAACATATGAATACACTTTTAAAAAACCATCAAATTTAAGGACTTGTCCAGATGCTGAAAAAGAATATTCACCATTTACAACATTAATTTTAAGTCTATCAAATTCAGCATTTTTCATATTTGAAGCAATAAATCTTTTCCATATTAATTGATATAGTTTATACTGATCATCATTTAATGAATCCTTAACTTTATATGGAGATCTAAAAGCAGACGTTGGTCGTATAGCCTCATGAGCATCTTGAATATTTTTTTTCTTTTTCTTCTCAACTTTTTCTTCTCCAAGATAGTCTTTACTAATTTCGTTTTCAATATATTCTCTTGCTTCAATTATTGCATCTTCTGAAATCCTTGTTGAATCAGTTCTCATATATGTAATTAAACCCATAGTTCCTTCATCAAGAATTTTTACCCCTTCATATAAACCTTGAGCAACAGCCATAGTTTTTCTAGTAGTAAAACCAAGTTTGTTTGCAGCTTCTTGTTGTAATGTAGAAGTTTTAAATGGTAAATAAGGTTGTCTTTTTGTAACAGTTGTTTTTACACTATCAACTTTCAAATCATTTTTATTTAATTCATCAAGTATATTATTACTTTCTTCATTTGATAAAATTTTAAGTTTTTTACTTAATTTTTTATTAAGTTGAATTTTAAATTTCTCTTTTGGCTTTCCACCTGAAACATCTGCATCAATTTCCCAATACTCTTCAGGTGTAAAATCATTAATTTCTTTTTCTCTGTCACAGATTATTCTCGATGCAACCGACTGAACCCTTCCAGCAGAAAGGCCTCTTCTTATTTTATTCCATAAAAGTGGGCTAATACTATATCCAACTAATCTGTCAAGAATTCTTCTAGCTTGCTGTGCATCTACTAGATCGTAATCTATTTTTCTAGGATTTTTAATAGCTTCTTTTACAGTCTTTTTTGTAATTTCTCTAAAAATTACTCTACATTCCGAATCCAAATCCATATTTAAAGCAATAGCTAAATGCCACGCAATAGCTTCTCCCTCTCTATCCGGATCGGTAGCAAGATAAATTTTATCTGCTTTCTTAGCTTCTTTTTTCAATTCTTTTAATACAGGACCTTTTCCTCTTATTGTAATATACTTAGGTTCAAAATCATCTTCAATGTCTATCCCCATTTTACTTTTAGGTAAATCTCTAACATGTCCAACAGATGCTTTCACTCTGTAATTTCTACCTAAATATTTCTCAATTGTTTTTGCTTTCGCGGGTGATTCAACAATCACTAGAATTTTCGGCATATATTTCCTCCAAATTTATTATTTTTTCAATTATTATCTACAAAATATCGACAATATATGTTGTATAATAAATTGAAACAATTGTCAATAACAAATTGTTAAAAATTTCGTAAGTTGTCTAAATATTCACTCAAATCTTCAAGTGAAATGAGCGGATATGCTCCGTCTCTAATCAATAAATTTGTTCCTTCTGACGTTTTAGAAAATATTTCTCCTGGAACAGCAAATACATCTTTTCCTTGCTTAAGCGCATAATTAACAGTTAACATACTTCCACTTTTTTTAGTTGCTTCAATAACAATTAAAAAATCAGCTATAGCACTAATTATTCTATTTCTCCTTGGGAAATTATAACTAACTGGTTTAACTCCTAAAAAAAATTCGCTTATAACAAGTCCTTTTTTAACAATATCCATATATAATTTCACATTCTTTTTAGGATAAACATAATCAAGTCCAGAACCAACCACAGCAATTGTTGAACCCTTTCCTTCAAGAGCGCCTAAATGTGCTGATGTATCAATTCCCTCTGCCATCCCGCTAACAACGGTATATCCCCTATTTGAAAGAAATTTTGCTATTTTAAAAGCAACTTCATCGCCATACTTAGAAGATTTTCTTGAACCAACTATTGCAACTGATTTATTTTTTAATAATTCATTATCACCCCTTAAATGCAAACTAAAAGGTACTTTCTCAATGCATTTTAATTTAACAGGAAATTTTTCTTTATTGCTATTAATTAAATCAATATCCATTTTACTAATTGCTTCTTTATAATTTTCAAAATCTTCTGAATTTTTCATTGAGTAAATCTCATTAAATACAGTTTTATTAATCTTATTAATTTTAAGTATTTCTTCTTCGTTTTCTAAAAACTCATTAAAATCACTAGAAATATCTAATATCTTATTAATAGTAGTTATTCCAATTCCTTTTGTTTTTTCAAGTGCAAAAATAAAATCATTATTCATATCGCCTCCAAACCATTCTTTTCTAAATGTTACCAAATATATGTTCGGTTGTCAAATATTATGAATCAATTTTTGCGATATATATTAAAATTTCTGCTACTACTTCATAAAGCTCAGAAGGTATTGCTTGCCCAAGATTTAAATTCTCCAATTGTTTTGCAAGTTTCTCATCTTTATATACAGATATATTATTTTCTTTTGCAGTTTCTATTATTTTTTTAGCAATATGCCCTCTACCTTTAGCAACAACTTTTGGTGCAACATCATCTTCATCATATTTTAAAGCATTTGCAATTATTTCTTTGTTCATAGTTACACCTTCATATCTATTCTATTAGAAACTTCATCGAGTAATATTTCAATTTTTTTATTATTATCGTTTTTCAATCTAAATTTTATATCTACATTATTAAACTTCATTTTAGAAATAATATTTATTAATCCATCTATTCCTTTTTGAAATATTTTTTTTGTACTCTCATCAACAGTAATAAATGTAATTTTTAAATTGTTTTTTTCAAGTTCAACTATACTTTTTACAGTATCATACTTTTTAGTATCTAAAGATAAATAGATTTTAAACTTTCCATTTTTATTACTACTTGACCTTTTTTTCACAAATACTTCTGCATTTCTTAAATTTTCATTTTCCATAAGAGTAAATTGCAAATAATTAATTTTATCATTTAATTCACTATTAAATTCATTAGCTTTATTAATAAATAATATTTCCTCTTTAACATTATTTATTTCTTCTTTAAAATTAGAGCTTTCAATTGAAAATTTATCAGATAATTCTTTTATTACATTTTCTAATTCCTTTGAATCTGAAACAAACATCTTATTTATTATTGATTTGATATCATTTGATGATAATTTCGCTTCACTATTATTAAAAACACTAATAATTCTATCAAGACTTTTAGCAATTGATTTCCCATCTTCTAAAAAATTTTTAGTAAGTAAAAGCTTTGATATATTAATTCCAAATTTTTCTTTAATAAGTAACATCATATTTTCAAGGTCTACATTTTTAAGTTCTGATACAAGCGAACTTTTTAATTCTGTTTCATTAGT
>JAUCFZ010000109.1 GCA_030377915.1 Clostridiaceae bacterium HSG29 | reverse complement strand
CTATAACGGTGTAATATTGTATGAAAGGCGGTTAATTATGTCATCAATAAATGAGATAAATCTGTCAAATTATAATTATACGCAAAAATTAGATATTAAAAAAAATCCTAACTTAATCAAAGTAAAATTAGAAGAAACTAATGAAATTACAACATTTAGCGGAAAAATTGAATTTGAAGATTTTGAAAAAATCAAGGAAAAATCAAACAATGATATTGAAGCTTTTAAAAAGTTTATTGATAAGATTTTTTCATATCAAGGAAATCATGCTATAAAATCAACGAAAAGTGTTACAACAATCAAAATAAAAATTGAAACAGAAAATGCAGAGGAAATTGAAAATACTGAGAATAAAATGACTGGATATTGGGGTGCAGAAGAAACCTCACAAAGAATTCTTGATTTTGCAAGAAAAGTCTCAGGTAATAATCCTGAAAAATTTGATATGCTTCTTGGTGCATTTAAACAAGGTTTTGAAGAAGCTAAGAAATGTTTTGGAGGCGAATTACCAGAAGTATGTAATGAAACATATGATTTAGTTATAAAAGGTTTTGAAGATATGAAAAATAATGTAAATGAAATTGAATAAAAAGTTAAATCCCTTCTGATAACAAAAGGGATTTTTTATTGAGCTATTTTTATTTAATTACTTTTCTTCCACCCATATAAGGCATTAAAACTTCAGGTACTGTTATAGTTCCATCTTCATTTTGATAGTTTTCCATAATTGCTGCAACAGTTCTACCAATTGCTAAACCTGATCCATTTAATGTATGCACATACTCAACATTTTTAGAATCTTCTCTTCTAAGTCTTATATTTGCTCTTCTAGCTTGATAATCTAAGAAATTTGAACAAGATGATATTTCAACATAGTTATTATAACTTGGCATCCATACTTCAATATCATAAGTTTTAGCAGATGAGAATCCTAAATCGCCACCACATAATTGAACAACTCTATATGGAATTTTTAATTTTTTTAATACATCTTCTGCATCTAATAATAATTTTTGTAATTCTTTTTCAGAATTCTCTGGTTTTACAAATTTAACCAATTCAACTTTATTAAATTGATGTTGTCTAATAAGGCCTCTTGTATCTCTTCCTGCAGAACCTGCTTCTTTTCTAAAACATGGAGTATATGCTGTACGATATATTGGAAATTCAGATTCATTAACAATTTCTTTTGAATAAAGATTTGTTAAAGGAACTTCTGCAGTAGGAATTAAAAACATATCTTTTGCAGGTACATGAAACATATCATTTTCAAATTTAGGTAATTGACCAGTTCCTACCATAGCATCTCTATTAACCATAAACGGTGGTAAAATTTCCATATATCCATGCTCTTCTGTATGAAGATCAAGCATAAAGTTTAATACACTTCTTTCTAATCTTGCTCCCATATTTTTCATTACAGAAAATCTAGCTCCAGAAATTTTAGATGCTCTTTCAAAATCAATAATATCTAAAGATTCTCCTAATTCCCAATGTGCTTTAGATTCAAAATCAAATTTTGTTGGCTCACCAATAGTTTTCATTAAAACATTATCTTCATCTGAATTTCCTTTTGGAGTTGTATCACTTGGAGTATTAGGAATTTCCAATAAAGCTTTTAAAATTTCGTCATCAATTTCCTTTACTTCATTTGTCATATCTTTTACTTTTTGAGATAACTCGCCCATTTCTTTTAAAACTTGTGATACATCTTTTCCTTCTTTTTTTAACTTAGGAATTTCTTTAGATTTTACTTTCTGATCATGTCTTAAAGTTTCAGATACCGATAAAATTTCTCAGTTTTATCATATAATGAAGTTATAATATTTTGATCATCAACAATTAAGTATATTTTGAAATTCATTTTTTTAATTTCATTTTCTAATTTTTTCAAATAAATTTTCACACTTATATTTTTGCGATCTTTCTTATCAATATAATTTATTTCTTTTCTTTTGAATAAATTGTATCTAATCCATGAATTTGCAATTTCTGATCTTAAGGCATAACGTCTTAATGAACCGGTATTAAAATATAAGTCCTTATTTTTTTCAATTTTATCAAATTCTAACTTTTCATAATTCATTATTTCTCCTTAACTAGGAAATTTATCATTGTATCATTCTTTTTAAGATGAACTTTTTTAAATTTCATCAATGATCCATCAACATCTACTGGAATTTCACTTTCAAATTCAATCTTAATATCTTTACCAAAATACATATCAACTCCATCAACTTCACCGTGTAAGCCTTTATATAATTTTGTAAGACTCTTTATAAGAATGTGTTTTTTTAAATTTCCTATCGTACATATATTGAAATCCTTGCTCTCAGTATTTGCAAATGGAGTTATTTTCATTCCACTTCCTATATATTTTCCATTGCCTATAGCAATAAATAATGTATTCTTGCTAATTAATTTATCATCTATATATATATCTTTTTTTGTGGGAGAGTAGTTAATTATTCCCCTTAAAGTTGAAACTAAATAATTCATTTTTCCCTTCAAAATTTTACTATTATCCTTATAATTAAGAATTTCTGCATCTATCCCAATTCCAACTACATTAATAAAGGTAATATCATTTATACTACAAGTATAAACTTTTCTATGAATACCTCCCTTAATTATATCAATTGCATTATCTATATTATTTCCAATATTAAGAGTTTTTGCAAAATCATTACCTGATCCAATTGGCAATAATCCAATAGCAATGTTATGTCCATTAACTCCGTTTATAACCTCAGTTAATGTACCATCACCCCCTGCTGCAATAATATCACTATAATTCTTTTCGTTAATTTTTTTCTCCACTAGCTCAGTTATAATTGATTTTTTTGTTGATATTATAATATCATAATCATAATCTGCAAAACGTTCTTTAATAATTGGGATAAGGATTTTACCATTTCCTTTCCCAGCAACTGGATTAACAACAAACAATATTTTTCTCATAAGACTCCTTATTCACCTAAATACCCTATTATTATCTTAACATAATATCGCCTTAATTTAAATATAATGTTTCACGTGAAACAAAAAAACTCTTCTATTACGAAGAGTTTCACGTGAAACATTATATAATTTCAAGTATTCTATTTAAATCATCTAAATTATAATACTCTATTTCAATTTTCCCTTTAAATTTATTGTTATGTTTTATATTAACTTTAGTACCAAATCTATCAGTAAGCTTATTCTCAAATTCAACAACCTCTCTTGTTTTGACATACTTGCTTACTTTTTCAGCTTTTGTTAAATAACTCTTAATAAATTTTTCAGTTTTCCTAACCGAATAATTTCTTTTTATTATTATATCCAAGACTTTTAATCTATCCTCTTTATTCTCTAATGCCAATAACGCACGAGCGTGACCATTTGTTATCTCCCTATTAATCAGTTCATTTTTAATTTCCTCATCAAGTTTTAATAATCTTAGTATATTTGCAATATATGGTCTACTTTTTCCTACAATTTCTGAAAGTTCCTTTTGAGTTAGGTTATATTCCTCTATTAATAAAGCATACGCATTAGCTTCCTCTATCTCATTCAAATCTTCTCTTTGAATATTTTCAATTAATGCTAATTTTGAAACAGTTTCATCATCAGCTTTTCTTATAACAACAGGTACATTTCCAATATTTAAATTTTTTGCCGCTCTCCATCTTCTTTCTCCAGCAATTATTTCATATCCATTAACAACAGATCTTACAACAATAGGTTGAATTATTCCATACTGCTTAATAGAATTCATTAACTCATTCATTTTTAAGGAATCAAATTCTTTTCTAGGTTGCTTTCTATTAGGTTTAATCTGATCAATATCAATTGTTAATAATTTTTCCCTCTCATCAGTACTGTTTTCCGATATTAATGCTCCTAAACCTCTTCCTAATCCTTTATTTTTCATTTAATCACCCTTTATAATCTCTCTTGCTAGTTTTTTATATGAAATTGCTCCTATTGAGTTAGGACTAAATTCAAATATCGGTTTTCCAAAACTAGGAGCCTCTGCCAATCGTATATTTCTAGGAATAACTGTATCATATACAATCTCTCCAAAATAATCTCTCACATCATCTTCAACCTGTTTCGATAAATTTGTACGTTTATCGTACATAGTCATTAATATTCCTTCTATCCTTAAATCAGGGTTAATACGTTTTTGCACTAACTTACAAGTATTAATTAATTCACTAACTCCTTCTAATGCATAGTATTCACTTTGAATTGGTATAATTACGCCATCTGAAGCAGCAAGAGAATTTATTGTTAAAACATTAAGAGAAGGAGGACAATCAATTAAAATATAATCAAATTTATCCCTAATTACATCTATAATATCCTTTAACAAATAATCTCGATTAATCATTCTTGACATTTCAATTTCTGCACCAGCTAAATTAATATTTGCTGGTATTATACTTAAACTTTCAAATTCTGTCTCAGATACACATTCAAATATATCTTTATCGCTCATTAATGCTTCATAAACAGTACAGCTTAACTCATTTTTATTTCTTATACCAATACCGCTTGTTGCATTTGCTTGTGGATCCATATCAACAATTAAAACATTCATTGAATGCTTGCTTAAATAGCTTGCCAGATTAATTACCGTAGTAGTTTTACCTACACCACCTTTTTGATTAAATATACTAAATATTTTTCCCATAATTACTCCTTTTAATCCTTTTTTCTATTATACACTGTTTCATCAATAAATATAAGTAATATTGTAAATATTCCATATAATACCATAAAATTAGTAAAAATAACTGTAAATCACATATTTTCTGTTTTTTAACAAAAAAAATAGCCTATTTTAGACTATTTTGGTATTTTAATTTTCACTTCTATATAATTTTCAGTTTCCTTTTTCTCAAACTTAGCATTAATTCCCACATCAATAATTTGATTATATGCTTTCCTGAGAGTATTTACATATATTCCAGTTCCAAGTTTATATTGAGTATTTTTCTTTCTTCTTGTAATTTTTGAGTCATCCAAAATATTCTTAACCAGAACATCTGTTTGCTTTACGTTCAAATTATTTTTTACAATTCTATCTACTACTTTATTTTGTATATCCACATCATCTAATAATAATAATGTTCTAGCATGTCTT
>JAUCFZ010000108.1 GCA_030377915.1 Clostridiaceae bacterium HSG29 | reverse complement strand
GAGCTTTTGAATCTACAAAGATTCTAGCATCTTTGAATATATCAGATTCTAACTCTTGTTTTCCGGCCATATCAGCGCCTACTGCAATTATGTGCATACCGTTAGTGATCCAATCTTTTTTTACAATTGCTTTTGTTGATGGAGTGGTAGTAATAATAATGTCTTTTCTACGAACAGCATCTTCAGCATTATAACATATGTGAACATGTATATCAGTAGAGCTTTCTATATCTTCTTTATATTTCTTTAATTGTGATTCGTCTTTTGAATATACATAAACATCTTCAATATCTAAGACTGACTTTATGGCAAGAACTTGCATACGAGCTTGAGTTCCTGCACCTATAACACCTATTGATTTAGAAGATTTGCGTGCAAGTAGTGATGCTGAAAGTCCACCAGCTGCACCGGTACGATATCCAGTGATTAAGCTTCCATCCATTATGCATAGAGGATAACCTGATTTACCATCAAAAATTACAATTTGAGCAATCATTGTTGGTAATGAATAATTTTTTGGATTATTCCAGTATCCACTTGCTATTTTTACGCTAATTGTTTCATTATCAAGTGAATAGCATGATTTTATATCCATTTCACCTCTATGTTTTTTGATGTCAATAGACATAATAGGTGGTTGTTCAATCTGTTTATGATAAAACATCTTATATGCATCTTTAACAGATTCAATAGCTAACTCCATAGATAGAAGCTGTTTTACATCTTTTCTAGACAATAAAAGTGTATTCATCTAATCACCTACACATATTTGTTTTCAATTAAATATTTTTCAAATTGATCAAGGCTTTCTTTGAAATTTATTCTTCCAAATCCCATTCTAAAATATTGTGAATCCATATCATAAATATTTGAAGGAAGAAGTAATACACTTTGTTTATCTACAAGTTCATCACAAAATTCAGCGATAGGCATCTCAATATTCATTTTGATAAAGGCAACAGGTCCAGCCATGGGTCTATTGAACTTAAAAAGACTTGAATATTTATTAAAGAATGCATCTGCAATTATTAGATTATCTTTGATTATTTGAGTATTTCTCTGTAAAAGCATATCACTGTTTTTAAGAGCAATAATCGATAATTTTTCAGACGGACCACTGCTGCAAATACTTGTATAGTGTTTCATTTTAATAAGTTTTCCAAGTAATTCTTCATCACGTGTTGCCAACCAACCTATTCTTAAACCTGCAAGACCATATGCTTTTGACATAACCCCTAAAGAAATACCTTTTTCATAATAATCTGCAAACCATGGGCGTTTAAAACCATCAAGTTCTACACCTTTATAAACTTCATCACAGAAAACATAAATATTATTTTTTCTTGCAATATCAGCGATTTTTTTAATTTCTTCTTCTGTAAATGTATAACCAGTTGGATTGTTAGGACTGTTTAAAACAATTAATTTTGTGTTTGGTTGGATAAGACTTTCTAGTGAATCAATATCCATCATCCATCCATTTTCACCTTGTTCGATATTCCAACGTGATACTTCACATTCAATTGCATTTGCAACTTCAAACAAAGATTGATAGATAGGAAATTGAGTAATAACATGATCTTGTTTTTCAAGTAAAATATTCATGAAGTTGAAAATTGGCTCTTGAGCTCCAGCGTGTACTATGATATTTTCAGATTTCATAGTGGTATATAGTTTTGAAATAACATTGCGCAGTTCTGGATCACCTGGAACTTCAGTATAACCCAACCATTCATTCAAAAATTTTTCTTGAGATCCATCTTCTAACTTTAGTAAATCTGTGATGGACATGGATTCGCAGTCGGATTGCGTAAGTAAGTATGGAGCTGAAAATTCGTGCTTACCAAAGAATACTTCAAGTTTAAAATCATTAATTAACATATTGTAACCTCCTATTGTATTTAATGGTATTATATATTAATATAAGAATAAGTTAACCATCCAATTCCATTTTTTTATCCAACCAATTTTAGGAGGAAAATATGAATAAAGTTGTTATTGATTGGAAACCCGATAGAAATTCAAGCGAGTCATTAGTGTATCAAATTATTCAATACATAAAACATAAAATTCATAAAGGTGATTGGTTGATTGGAGATACTTTACCATCTCAAAGACAAATGGCTGAACGATTCAATGTGAATAGGAGCACGATTGTGTCAGCAATATCAGAGCTTAATGCATATGGTATTCTTGAATCTTTAGTTGGTAAAGGAACTTTCGTAGCAAATAATTCATGGTCTTTTTTTATAGTAAATGATTCTTTAAATTGGAGACAGTATATAGATCATTCTTTTCATAAAGCTAATTTACCTACAATTCAGATGATTAATAAATATGAGTTTGATGACTCAATAATAAGATTAAGCACTGGAGAGGTTTCGTCAGATTTGATGCCTTATGATGCTTTTTCTGTTGTTTATGGAAAAATGGCTCAAGAGAGAGTACCATTAAATTATATAGAACCTTTAGGGCTTGAGGAACTAAGAATTGAGTTATGTAAGAATTTTAAAAAATGGAATATTAACATATCACCAAAAGAAATTTTAATTGTTTCTGGGTCGTTACAAGCACTTCAACTTATTGCACTTGGTTTATTAGGTCGTGGATCACGAGTGCTTGTTGAGTCGTATTCATATATTAAATCATTGCAAGTGTTCGAATTTTCAGGAATACATATGGAGCAAGTTATTACGGACAATAATGGTCCAATACCATGGATGATAAAGTCAGATTCATTGAAGGAAAATTCATCAATTCTTTATACTATTCCAACATTTCATAATCCTACTGGGCGCACAATGAATCAACAAAGGCGGTTAGAACTTCTTGATTGGTGTAAGAAAAATCGACTTCCAATCATTGAAGATGATGCATATAGAGAGTTGTATTTTGATAAAAAACCACCACTTCCTATTAAATCATTTGATGATTCTGGAAATGTGCTTTATCTTGGGACTTTTTCAAAATCATTGGCACCAGGAATGCGAATTGGGTGGATTGTTGGATCTGAAGCTATTATTGAGAGACTTGGTGATATAAAAATGCAGACTGATTATGGTGCGAGTTCAGTATCACAGTGGATGATGACATATATGTTAAGCACTGGATTATATGAAACACATTTAAAAAAACTAAGGACATTATTAAAGTTGAGATGTGAAACTGTTTTAAAGTGTTTAAAAAACTATTTTTCAGATATTGCTTCATGGAATAATCCAAGTGGTGGTTTCTATATTTGGTTAAAACTAAACGGTATCATACCTACTGAAAAATTATTTAGCAAGTTACTTGAAGAAAATGTTCTTATAAATCCTGGATATATTTATACCCATAAAAATAGTAGTTATATTCGATTGTCATATTCATATGCATCGATGAAAGATATGGAAAAAGGACTTATTATATTATCAAAAGTTATTAGGTCAATGATTTCTTAAATATATATTTGCATTACAATGACTAATTTGACAAATACATTTTATTATATATAATTGAAATGGAGTTTATAATTATAGAAAAGGGAGTATATATGAAAAAATTTGATGATTTACTTAGAAAATTTGATTTAGATTATTTTGGTAGTGGAAAACATAAAGTTTCATTTGAAAAAATGATGGAATTAGAAAAAGAGAATAAAGCTTTTATTATTGATGTAAGAACAAGTGAAGAGACTGAATATTTAAAATTTGAATTTGCTGTAAATATTCCTACAAATGAAATTCCGGATAGAATTAATGAAATTCCAAAAGATAAAACAATTATATTATTTTGCTCATCTTCTGCAAGAGCAACAATAGTGTATACTTATTTAAAATTATTAGATTATGATGTAAAAATTATTACTAATAATATTAGCGAATTAGCAGGTTCTTTTAAACCAGGATATGTTTTAAAAAGAAATAAATAAAAAAAGAAGGTATTTAAATGAATACAGTAATAATACTTATGTCGATAATTTTGTTAATTGCTATTTCAATGTCTATGGTTGGAAAAGGTGGAGGAAATTTTTATGTATTAGCAATGATTTTAGCTGGTGTTTCTATGCATAATGCTGCTACTACTTCGCAACTTATTATGATGGGAACGGCTGTAGCTTCAATGATTATTTTTCATAAAAATAGTAAAGTTGATTGGAAATTAGCATTAGTTATTGATCCACCAACAGATATTATGGCTTTCGTCGGAGGATATTTTGCGAGTAATATGGAAGGATCAACATTAAAATTAATGTTCGCTATTTTATTAGTAATAATATCAATTTTTATGTTTATATCAGTAAAAGAAAAGAAACATGTAGAGAATCATAAATTTGGCTATTGGAATAGAACTTTTGGTGAACATAAATATACTGTTAATTTATGGTTGACTTTACCTATTACAGCAGCTGTTGGTTTTTTTGCAGGAGCAATTGGAATTTCGGGTGGAGCATTTAAAATTCCTCTTATGGTTATGTTATGCGGAATACCCATGGAAATAGCTATAGGGACTTCATCTGCTATGGTTGCAGTTACAGCATTAATGGGTTTTCTTGGGCATACGGTTAATGGTGATTTTAATCCTCATTTAGCTATTCCTCTTACTATAGTTGCAGTAATTGGAGGATTAATTGGTAGTAAATATGCAGTTAAAACAAAACCCAAAAATTTAAAAAAAATATTTGCTTTTACTAATTTAGTAGCAGCAATAATTATGATAATAAATATTATTAAATAAAAAAAAGATCTCATAGCTTTTTATAGCTTGTGATCTTTTTTGCATATATATATTTAATTAATGTATTATGTAATAATTCCTTTTATATCAAGGAGTCTTTTTTTATCTTTTGCAAGTAGATCGTAGTTATTTATACTAAGGATAATTTCATCAATTAAATTACATAAAATTGGATCAATAAGTTTTAATTCATAACATATATATTGTCCATCTCTTTCTCCGATTACAAATCTTAAATCTTTTAGTTTAGTCAAATGTTTAGATACTTTTGACTGAGGCAATTCAAGAATTTCACAAATTTCAAAAACTTTTAATTGTTTTTGTTTTAATAAAACTACTATTCTAAGTCTTGTTTCATCCGATAAGATTTTAAAAACATTCATTAAATGTTCCATATTAATCACTCCTTGTAATAATATTTTATAGTAAA
>JAUCFZ010000107.1 GCA_030377915.1 Clostridiaceae bacterium HSG29 | reverse complement strand
GTTCTTGCATTTAATTTAGTAGCCATTATAAACACCTCACATTCATATATTGAATTCTATCTTCTTTTTCACCATTTGCAACTTTTAATAATGATTCAAATGCTTCTTTAATATTATTTTTAGTAATATCTTTTCCACCTATTCCACCAATAAAATTAATTGAAGTTGGTGCATTCGCTAATTGTAATAATGAAGAATTAATATTTGTAAAAATTGTTCCTTCATATCCAAAAGACATATTTTTATCAATTATTCCTACAGCTTTTTTATTATCTAAAATACTGTTAATTTTCTCTGTTGGAAATGGTCTTAGATATCTAAGTTTAATAATTCCAACTTTTTTACCATCTTTTCTCATTTGATCACAAACAATCCTTGCAGTTCCAGTAATTGTACCAGTTGTAACTAAAATTGCTTCAGCATCATCACATTTATATGCTTCTAGCATTCCATTATAATAACGACCAAATTTCTCTCCAAATTCCTTATCCACTAATTCAATAATTGTTTCAGAATTAATCATGTCATTATTTTGTTTAATATTAAATTCGAAATTGAAATCATTTCCAGCAGAAATACATAAACTTTTAGGATTTTCAACTGTCATTACTTGTTCAGTTGTGTTTATTTTAGGTAAAAACTCATCAACCATCTTTTGTTCTGGAATATCTACTAATTCATAAGTATGAGTAAGTACAAAACCATCTAAATTAATCATAATAGGTGTCATTACATTTTTATCTTCTGCAATTCTATATGCTTGAATTACCATATCTAAAGCCTCTTGAGCATCTTCTACATAAACTTGAATCCATCCAGAATTAAGTAAAAACATTGAATCCATTTGATCCCCATAAATATTCCAAGGAGTTGCAATAGATCTATTAGCATTCATCATTACTATTGGAAGTCTTGCTCCACTTACATATGGTAAATTTTCTGCCATATATAATAAACCTTGTGAAGAAGTAGCAGTAAATGCTCTTGCACCAACAGAAGAAACTCCCATTGCGCATGCCAATGCACTATGTTCTGATTCAACATGCATATACTCCGCATTTAATGATTTATCTTCAACCATTTCAGAAAGTCTTTCAACAGTTATTGTTTGAGGTGTAATTGGGTAAGCAGAAATAACATGAGGTCTTGATAATCTTACTCCTTCAGCTACAGCATCATCGCCACAAATAAATTTTTTCATTTATTTTTCCTCCTCTACCATTTCAATACATTTAACAGGACATTCATATGCACAAATGCCACAACCTTTACAATAATCATAATCAATTTCAAGATTTTCACTTAATTTATCTATAACACCATCAGGGCAAACTAGAAAACATCTTAAACAATGAATACATTTTTCATGATCTATAACAGGCTTATATGTTCTCCAACCAGCATTAATACTTGTAAGATGATCACTATTACATGTAGCTCCCATTGGATAACTTATAATATTTTCTGGTTCTTTCCATTTTTTTAATTTAGGCTTATCCATTAATGTCCTCCTTTACCATGTGGTATACTTTATCAACTAATAAAATATTTTTATCAGCAATTTTTGCATTCATACTGTCTTTTAGAGCATTTTTACAATCATCAAGTGATACAATTTCACTTACTCCTATTAGAACAGCTAACATAGCTGTATTTGTAATAGGTCTATTTAAATATTCAATAGCTATTGTAGTTGCGTCAAAACAAACAACTTTATTTTTAACTTCATTAATATATTTCTCTTTTGTTTTAGTATTTATTATAATAACAGTGTTATCTTTTAAACCCGCTAAAACAGAAGGCCCCCATAGTGTTTCATCAAGTACTATTACATAATCACACTCAAGCACTTCAGATCTATCAGTAATTTTACTATCATCTATTCTAGTAAATCCTAATACAGGTGCTCCACGTCTTTCAGGTCCAAAAGAAGGAAATGCTTGTGCATACTTCTCACCGTAAACCGAAGCAGCCATTCCTAATAGTCTTGCAACAGTAAAACTACCTTGACCCCCTCGTCCATGCCATCTTATTTCTAACATAAAAACCTCCTAGTTTTTAATATTTTCGTGATATATCAGTTGTATTTTAATTATATTGGAAACGTTTTCCTTTGTCAATGAATATTAGATTTAATATATCAAACTGTATCATATGGTACGGTTACTGTTTGATTTTTATGATAAAGTTAATTTAACAAACAATCAAAGGAGGCATTACATGTCTAATGTTAATTTAAATGACCCTAGAGTTTCTGCAATAAAAAGTCAATATACTCAAGCACAAAAAAATGGTGATACAAGCGAAATGGCTAAGTTAAAGGTAAAAGGCAAACAAATTGTGAAGCAAATAAAACAAAATGAAAGTTCTAAAAGTGATTCTAAAATAGAAAATGAGCATGGAGATACTTTAGAAATAAGTACTGAAAACAAAAAAATATGAATCGATTTATGATTCACAATTTTTATTATTTGTACTTTTTCTTTTGTTTTTTCTATTTGCAAATCTATCTGATGCTACCATCTAATACATTAATAACTCCTATCCTATATTTAGAGTAATCGCATATTTAAAGCGCATTATATTCCTCGTTGACAGCCATTTTATGCGTTATTGCGCACTATTTTGCGCATTGTAAATGTTATTTTTCAAGTACACTTTTGATTAAGCTAATAGTTCTATCTCTAATATTTACACTCCGAGCTATATCTTCAAAATTTTGTACAGCACTATACACTTCAGCTATGATTTTATGGCACTTAAAAACTTTTAGATCCATAGCTTTACCACATTTAATCATATCTTTTTTTGTAATATCAGAAGTTCTACCATTTATGCTCGTCTGGTGAATTTTGAGCCATTTGTTTCCTCAACTATATGCAAACGTGACATCATAAGCTGGAGAAAGTGACCAAACACCTCTCCTATTGATTAAGAAAGAAATATTCTTAACATGATTATCTTGATTAACTGCAAACACATTGAAGCGCAATATCTCCCGCTACTTAATTCTGAATATTCATCATTAAAATTTTTATAGATATAATGACATAAAAATGGTATAAAAAATATCCACCACAATTCTATGTGAAAAATGTGACGGATATATGATTCCGGTAAAATCCAATAGTTTTCATGGGATTATATACACTTAAAAAAACGCAAAAAATTGGATTAATCTAAATACCCGTAGGATACTTGTTATATTTTTTTCTTTTTCTACCACCATATTTAATTTCGCCAGTAATAAAACTAACATTTGTTTCATCATTATTTTTCAATCTCAAATCCCATAAAATTGGAAATCTTTCACTAATTTCTTCTTTAATTAATTCAGGTGGCGCAAATGCGATTATTTGAAAATTAAGTTGCTCAGCTATTTCAAATATTGGATCTAAAACATGAGTGCTTGATGCATTACTAAACGGATTATCCATTATAATAATATTTGATAAATTGTCATTATAAAATATACTTCTTCTTTGATTTAAAAGCATCATCAAAACAAAAGTGCTTATCGATAAAGTTTGACCTCCACTTCCTTCAGCAGAAATACCTTCTCCTAAATTCACACCTTCCCAAGTATCATAATAACTACTTTTAGGTTCCTTATTTCTAAATTCATTTTTCTCTGTCATCTTATAAACTAATAATTTAGGATAAACCCCATTCAAAGCATTAGCAAAAATCTTCTCTGTAGAAATGTACTTTTTAATAGTTCTAATAGAAAGGTCATTAATATCATCAAATATTTCATTCTCATTAATTTTCTTTAAAGCATCAACATAGAATTTTTCCATAATATAAATTAAAGACTCATCTTTTTCAAGTTTCAACTTTTTATCATTTTCCAATTTTACTAAAGGAAAAGAATAATTATTTTCATTAATATAAATCATAGATTTCATCATGTTTTTTATAGCTTCTGATATTTTTACAACATAACCTGATGCTCTATTTGCCCATTTTTTACATATTTCATTTTTTTCTTCTTTATCTTTTTCTAATTCATTAATTGATGAATTAAATCCTTCCTGTAATGAAATTAAAACTTCCATTATATGATTGGAATTTTGAATATTCATTTCTCTTACTAATTTCAAAACACTTTCTTTTAATCTTTCTTCTTTGATATTATTAATAACTTGCAAATCAAAATCATTTTTACTATCATCAGCCTTTAAACGAGATTTATTAACTTTTATACTTAAAACTTTTAATTCGTTTTTCCAAATATCAATTTCATTTTGAATAATTTCAATATTGGCATTTCTTATAGTTTTTATAACAGATCCTTTAATCTCATCATCAAATTTTTCAAATATGCTTTTTATTAATGCATTTAAATTAAAATTTCTATTATCAAGTTGATGAATATTTTCCTCAATAATAACTCCATACTTTATTAATTCTGGTTTATCACTATTAAATTTATACTCTAAATCTGCAATCTCCTCATTTTTATAAATCATAGGAGCTTTTTCATAGTTATTAATTATTTCTTCATTTTGAGATTTTTTTGTTTCTCCATTTACTTTAATTTCAGCATTTTTTGCACTTATTAGTTCTTTAATTTTAATAATTTCATCATCTATTTTACTATAATTAATTTTTACTTTTTTTAATTCTTTATATAGATCATCTAAATCAATATTTAGAATTTCATATGTTTGCCAATTTTTATTCAAACTATCTAATTCTTTTACTTTTTCATCTACATATTCTTTCGCGTTTTTTATCTCAACATTTATTTCTAATATTTTATTATCTTTTTCTTCAGATTTTTTTAATATTTCTTCTCGAATATTGATATCTTCCCAAATCTTAGTTTTTAATAATTCATATTTAGGTTTATTTTCAATAACTTTATTAGACTCATAAATATCCAAACCCTCTAGATTAATTACTTTGCTAACATTATATAGTCTATTATTAATTTCTTTTCTTACATTACTAAAATCGCTTGAATAAGCTCTAATATTATCCTTAGTATTAGAAATATTTTCTTCTATTTCATTTTTTTTATGATTTATTTTCTTTTTAATATCATTATCAACTCTATATTGTTTCCTAGCATCATCAATTGATTTCTTTAATAATATATATTCCATCAGTTTATTATTATCTATTTCTTGAATTTTTATTTTTGAAATTAATTCTAATTTTTCTTTAT
>JAUCFZ010000106.1 GCA_030377915.1 Clostridiaceae bacterium HSG29 | reverse complement strand
TTAACAATATCTACATTTAGCAATGTTAGCAAACGTAAATTTGAGGTATAAGAATACGACTAAAATAGCAAGACACATCAAAACTGGTAATATATACGCTTTAATAAGCGATAGAATATTTGACTGTATAAATTCCGAAAATGACAAAAGAATGGTTCTTTACTACAATCATAATCAGTTTTTTACGAGAGAGTATAAAGAATTTATGGAAAAGTTTAAAATAATAGATGCTAAATATTGAGAATAATTGTAAAGTTGATGAGCAAATAAATATAGAAAGTATTACTGGTAATATCAATTTATAATTACCGCTAACGAAAAAATGCAAGGTGAATGAGGTACGAAATGCACATGGCATGATGTTATAGTGTGTTATCTCTAAAGTGAAAGGAATAAAGATAGAAAGGTTTAAAACTAAAGTAGAATGTATTGACGATGGTAAAGAGTATGAATTTAATTGCTATTCAAACGAAGAGCCTATAAATGCTGGTGATAAATTTATTTTCTTTTTTGCTGGAATTGCTGATGTTCAAGAAGCTGTCAAAACTGAATTATACGAGATAAATAAGAATGATAGAGTTAGAGATAACAATAGTATTGATTTTGTTACTGGATTTTGGAAAGCTTGTTTCAAGATTAAAGATACGGATTTAGATTTAACTTTGATTTAATACACTATAACGAATAGATGCAATATGACTGAGCCACAGCGAATGGCAAATAGCATATTGTTAGCAAACGTACATAATGTAAAAGAAAAGGAAGCTATAATGATAAAAGCAAAAGATGTCAAAATGATTGATTTATATGATTGGGATAAGTTAGTGTGTGATACATATAACAAAATATATAGCCTTCAACAACAAGACGGATGCAAATCAAGGGGAATAATAAATATTACTATTCCAGATGAGGTAGATGGCGAAATGAATACTGAGATACCAGAAGTCATTAACCACGAAAGTAAAATGTGTGTAAATTTCAATACATGGTTAGACAGAAGTATTGACAAACCTCTTAATCCTTCAGATAAAGAGCTTGAGGATTGTAATTATTATTGGGGAAAGTCAGTGATAGATAAAGAAAAATGGAAACTAGATAAAAGTAATATAAATATGTTTTGGACAAGAAATTTCTATCCAAATTTACAAGCAGTAGCTAATGACTTGCACAAAAAGGGTTTATTGGATGCTGGTGCTTATGCTATCGAGATAGATTGGTAGCGTGTTTGCCTAACGGACAAGAACCGTTTGAAGTGAGGAACGAATTTCAAGCAGTGCAATGTTATGTACTGCGGTACTATCTTAACAGAAAGTGATAAGGAGTTATTATGAAAACAAGAGATCTGAGAATTGGGAATATAACAGAAAATGGAGTTGTTAAGTCTTTTTACGAAAGCGGTATTCATGTAGGATTTGGTAAAACTTATAAATTTTCTAATATTTGCCCTGTTAAACTAACAGAAGAATGGCTTTTTAAATTTGGATTTGAAAAAATATCTGATATAAATCCTCCTTTCAGAAATTACGAGTTCATGTATCGAAAACATGGTTTTTTATTGGGTAGTGACTTTCTTTTTCATTTCATGTCTGGAAATAGTAAAATTATTCATGTTCATCAACTACAAAACCTCTATTATACTTTATTTGGAGTAGAACTTGAATTTACCAATATTAGTTGTACATAACGAATGCTATGCAATAAGCCGTTTTAATGGCTAATAGCATTTTGTTAGTAATTGTAAATTTTAAACAAGGAGTAGAATAGATGAAAAAGGTGAAGATACAGCTTATGCTATTGAGCAAGTTCAAAATATATCTTTAGCTTATTCTCAAGTATCAGATCATAACAATCTTAATGGTTTACAAGGTGGTACAACAGATGAATATTATCATTTAACTTCTACTGAAAAGACTAATTCAGATACAGCTTATACACATAGCCAAACAACAACAGGAAACCCGCATAACGTAACTAAAAGCGATGTAGGGTTAGGTAATGTAGATAATACAAGCGATGCAAATAAGCCAGTTTCTACAGCTACACAAACAGAACTTGACAAGAAAGCAGATATAGAAGAAGAGTACACAGGGACACTAACAAATACAAAAAGCATTATAACAGTTGGAGAAGGTGAAGAAACTGGAACACCTTACACAACTTTTGACGGAGCTTTAGCAGAAGAGATTGAGGAAGGTAATACTCTCGTTAATAGTGTTAAGAATGGTGATTTTAGTGATGGTACTATTTGGGGATCATCAAGAGGAGAGTTTGTCGTTTCAAATAATATCTTAACACAAACTGGAGACGGAACAAACGCCGCTCCATTTGTAAGACAATATGGTATAATGGATTCTTTTGCTGGAAAAGTATTTATATTTGCAAGGATAAGAGCTAACGCGTCATGTAATACTTTAAGTCTATACATCGGAGACGGAGGAACTGTAACAACTAACAAGATTAGTAAAACTACCGGATTGTCAGATTATAGTATTTTTTCTGGTATATTCGATATAACAACAGCGATTGACCTCTCTTTACTTATCTATCATGCTTATGCAGATGCGGCAACAGCAAACGGCAAAACAATGGAAATTGACGGTGTCGCAGGTGTTCACGCTATAAATATGACAGATGTGTATTATGAAAACTACACAGAAGCTAAAATGCTAGAGCTAGTTTCAAATGGTTACATAGACGGCTTACAAGGTACAAATGATAAGAAGATTACGAGTGTTGGTAAGAATTTGTTTGATGGTAAACTTGTTTTAGGGTCTTACAACCCTAGCACTGGCGAAGCATCAGTTTCAACAACTACAGTTAGAAACAGTACAAAATTCATACAAGTAGAGGCAATTGAAGGATATTATATTTACAATTCTGTATCTACAAGTGGTGTAAGAATATTTTTTTATGACTCTAATAAGTCTTTTATATCTTATGTAGATACGCAGCAATTTATAACTCCATTTAATTGTAGATATATAAATTTTAGGTTTATATCTACAGATTCAACATCTAATATTCAAATAGAAAAAGGAACTACGGCTACAGCATACGAACCATTTATGTCTAATAGCAACTATATAAGCAATTTATATAGAATACCGAACAATGTATGTGACAATGTAAATGCTAAAACAGGGAAACATACACAGAATATCAAAGAGTATGTGTTGACTGAGGATGATATAACACAGTACAACGCATTAACAAATATATTAGAAATAAGAATAGATAAGCCAGATTGGTATATTCTAGATGGACTTACAGGAACTGGAATTACAGGAACAATACTATCAGAAGTGAAAGAAAGTGATGCTGTATATGCAACAAAAAACAATGTAATATATGAAAACACGATAACTGCTATAGGTTCGGCATCTTCACTATTATTATTACTACCTTTAGGCACTTATACAACCCTAGCAGAAGCTAAAGCAGCATTAAAAGACAAAGTGATATTATATCAATTAGCTACACCAATCATAACAAATGTTATTAACACTCCTCTATACACAGAAACAGCGGGAACTATTCAGATAGAAAATAAGTTTAATGCTGGCTGGTTTCATTATACTTCTGATGGAATTGATTTAACAAATACTGGTTATGATACACAGTCAATAAGTTTGGCAACTAAAGCAACAAGTGAAGGTCAAGAGATTTTGGATGTTACTGATTTTGTTAATACTGCCAATGTATTTACTAATAGTAATTTGAATGATGGTGATTGGGTTTGGCTAGAAGTAGAACACAATAAAGGTACTATTCCAACGCTTGAATATTCTGCACCAATGAACACTACAGGAAGTCTTAAAACGCTTAATACTAAAGTAGCTTCTATTGATGAAGATAATAAATCACAAGAAAAAGCTATTAAGCAACTTCAAGATAGTAACTATAAAAAGGGTAATGTTGAAGCTGGTAATTATGCAGAATTTAATGAGAATGGTGAACTTAGATTATATGGCGAAGCTACTCAATGGGATGATTTGAGGTTTCCAGCATTAGCAACTAAAAGAGAGGGTTCAAAACAACCGGGTATAGAAAAAATGTTTGACAATGGTTCTGGTAGTCAAGGTGTATTAGCCTACGTGTTTGATAAGACAGCAGAAGAAGAGCTATACTTTATGGTTCAATTACCTCATAACTGGAAGATGGGTTCAGACATTGAAGCTCATGTTCATTGGTTAGGTCAAGATAATGGTGGTACAGGTACTGATGTATGTTGGGCTTTAGAATATACTTGGTCTAATATTGGCGATGTATTTGGCAATACTACTATTATTCATGGAGATACTAATCACGAAGGAGAAGATATTGTAGCTGACAAGCATTATCTAACAGAATTAGGAGTTATATCTGCTACTGGCAAATCATTTAGTTCTATGATGATTTGTAGGATATTTAGAGATGCTACAAACTCACAAGGAACAGATGATTATGATTTTGATGCTGCACTGCTAGAAATAGACTTTCATTATCAAGTTGATTCTTTAGGTAGTAATGAAGAGTATGTAAAATATTAAACTAATTAAAAATATAAATAACTATAAAAATGTTAAAAGATAAAATAAAAGAAACTACAGCATTCATAACAGCACTAGGAACTTTAATAACTACTCTTAGCAATCAAAAATGTGTAAAAGCATTGTTTAATTTTATGGGTAGTTATAAAGAATATTCAATTATAATAATAACTACTATTTTATTAGTAGTTATTATTTTTATGTTAGTTAAAATATTTAAAAATTCAATAGATTTGAAAAACCATAAATTTTTCTCTCAAATGGATTTTTATGTTGGGTATAATATAGACAATTTAGAAACAACTCTTAAAAAAGAAAGATTAGTATTTACTGATAGTTTGAGATTAAAAATTTGTTTTTGGAAAAAACACTGTCAAATATTAGTTAGTGATTATGAATCTAATAAAATAAAAAGTAAACAATATTTTAAAATTTGGTTTATGAATGGTGTCAAAGAACAAAATCAAATTTTTAAAGATAATAATATCCCTGTGATTGTTAATAAAATTATTAATAAATGGCACGCAAGAAGAATTACAAGTACTTTAAATTTTATTTTGAAACTTTCTCAAAGTAATACTAATTATAAATATATGATTAATGCTCTTTTGACATATTTAGATAATGCTTTTGATGAAACTATTT
>JAUCFZ010000105.1 GCA_030377915.1 Clostridiaceae bacterium HSG29 | reverse complement strand
TAGGTTCTCATATTATGGGATATATGGGGCATATTTCACAGCAAAACGAAATTGATAAATATATTAAAGAATTAGATTATAACGAAAATCAATTAATAGGTAAAACTGGAATTGAAAATATATTTGAAATAGATTTAAATGGTGAAAATGGTTATAAATATATTGAAGTTAATGCATTAGGCCAATATATCAAGGATGTTGCAAATGAATATGATGGGCTTGAAAATAAAAGAACAATTTCTGGTAATGATATTGAATTATCAATTGATATAGAACTTCAAAAGAATCTAGAAAATTATTTAAGACGTGCATTTGATGGAATCTCAAATGGTACTGAATTCGCTTCGAAATGGGGAAATTATAATTATTCCGATCAATTTGAAGGAGCTCAATTAGGAGCGGGTGTAGTTGTAAATGTAAAAAATGGTGAAGTGCTTGCATTAGCGAGTGTACCAACTTTTGACCTTAATTTGTTTGCAACAGGTATTTCTAATAAAGACTGGAATAGTTTAAATCCTGTTAATAAAAATAATCCTTTAGCACCAAGGCCACTTTATAATAACGCAACAAGAACTGCCGTTCAACCTGGTTCTGTTTATAAAATGGTTACAGGATATGCTGCGTTATTGCAAGGGTTAGATCCAGCTATGAAATTATTTTCCGACGGTTTTGTTAAAATCGGAAATAATTCTTATGGATGTTGGTTATGGAATTCTTATCATGGAAAACATGGGATGACAGACTTATATAAAGCTATTGAAGTTTCATGTAATTATTATTTCTTTAATATAGGAAACGGATATGATTATTATCGTGATAGAAATTTAAATTTTGAAATGGATGCTAGTAAATTAATTGATATTTCAAAAGAATTTGGACTTGATGAAGGTAGTGGAATTGAAATCTCTGAAGTTGTAAAAGGAGTTCCAGATCCCGAAAAAAAGAAAAATTTAGTAAAATATTATCTTAGAAAAAAATTGGAAGTTGTTATTGCAAAATATTTTAATGAAAATGTTGTTTCAGATTCAGATAAACTTAATAATATAATTAATGAAGTAATATCTTGGTCTGATGAAAATCCATCTCGTGGTATAATAATAAAAAGATTAGAAAAATTAGGAGCTATAGGCGATTTCTATAAGATATCTGAACTTGCTGATATAATTAAATATGATTATTTCAATCTGATGCAATGGTATGAAGGTGATACTTTAAATCTTTCAATTGGACAAGGTGCACATCAATACACACCTGTGCAAATTGCAAAATATATTACTTCTATAGCAAATGGGGGAGAATTATTAGATTTAACTTTATTAAAGGATAATGGAAAAAGAGTTGTTAATATATTAAATCAAGAATATATTGAGCACTTGAAGCAAGGTATGTATCAAGTTAATAATTATACTGGCGGTTCAGCATATTCTACTTTTAAAAATTTTCCTATTAAAGTAGCAGGTAAGACAGGAACTGCAGAAAAAGAAGGTAATATTCCACCGTTAGATGAAATAAAATATTTGACTGAAAATTTAAACTTAATTGATTCTGAGTTAAACATTGAAGATGTTGAAAATGAAACTATAAATATTCTAATTGAGAGAAATGAAAAGCTTGCTAGTTTAGAATTACAAAAAAATAAACTAGAGGAGATTGAAGAACCGGATGCAGAAAAAATTGAGGAATTATCAAAAGAAATACGCGTTTTAATTCAAAATGGATATCTAAATAAAAGTCGTGCAATGAGAAAAGCTATTAAAAATTTATCTATTAAAGAACTTACTGATGAAATGATTAATAAATATAGGGTGAGCTATTCCGACTACGCTTGGTATGTTTCTTTTGCGCCATATGATGATCCTGAAATTGCTGTTGTTATTTTAATTCCACAAGGAGGGCATGGTAATTATTCTTCTCCAGTAGCTAGAGAAATAATTGGTGATTATTTTAAACTTGAGCCAATAGAAAACCAATAAATGTATATCATGGAAAGGAAGTAATAATTTGAAAAATATTATTAACTTTAAAGGTGTTAACGAAGGATTGATTCTACAAATTGATGAAAATGCAGATTTTGATTCTATTATAAGAGCTTTAGAAGAAAAATCAAAACAACACTCGTCTTTAATTAAAAATGCAAATTTAGTTGGAACTGTTGGAAAAAAGCTTAATTATACTGAAAAAGCTTCATTAGAAAAAATATTAATTGAAATATTTAAAATAAATGTTTTAACTTTAGAGAATTTCTCATATAATAAGGTGGTAGATAATAATAAAGTTAAATCAATTGAAAATGACACTGTTTTCATTGAAAATACATTAAGATCTGGAAACGAAATAAGTAGCGATGGGAACATTGTGGTACTTGGCGATGTAAATCCAGGTGCTGTATTGAAAGCAAAAGGTAATATTATTGTTTTCGGAAAATTAAGAGGAGTTGCATATGCTGGTTTGAATGGTGACGAAAATGCTTTTATTGCAGCTAATTTATTAGTCCCAAGTCAAATTAGAATTGGAAATATAATTTCTAGAGCACCAGATAATGATGGAGTATTTGGGGAGTTATCTCCTGAAAAAGCATATGTTAATGCTGATAGAATAGAAATTAAGAAAATTTAGAAACGGAGGATATATATGAGCGAGGTTATTGTTATTACATCAGGAAAAGGTGGTGTTGGAAAAACAACTTCAACTGCCAATATTGGTACTGCATTGGCAAAGCTAGGAAAAACTGTTGTTGTTATTGATTCAGATATAGGCCTTAGAAATCTTGATGTTGTTTTAGGATTAGAAAATAGGATTGTTTTTGATATTGTTGACGTAACATCTGGAAATTGCACTGCAAAAAAAGCTTTAATTAAGGATAGAAGATTAGACGGCCTATATTTATTACCTGCTGCTCAAACTAAAGATAAAGAAGCCGTTTCACCAGAAAATATGATAAAATTAGTTGAAGATTTAGGCGACGAATTTGATTATATTTTAATTGATTGTCCTGCTGGAATTGAAAGAGGATTTAAAAATGCAATAGCTGCTGCTGAAAGAGCAATTGTTGTTTCAACTCCTGAAGTATCAGCTGTTAGAGATGCTGATAGAATAATTGGTTTACTTGAGGCAAATGATATTAAAGATATAAAATTAGTTGTTAATATGATAAAAATGCAAATGGTACAGCGTGGTGATATGCTTTCTATTGATGATATAACAGATATTCTTGCTATTGATTTAATTGGTGCAGTGCCAGACGATGAAGCTGTAGTTATTAGTACTAATAAAGGTGAACCTGTTGTAAAAGATGAAAGTTCGTTATCTGCTAAAGCGTTTATAAATATTGCTAAAAGAATTACTGGTGAGGATATTCCATTATTAGATATTAGTGTTCCAACTAACTTTATGGATAAAGTTTTAAAGATTTTTAAATTGAGTAAGTAAAGGGGGAATTATTATGATGAATATTATTAAAAAGTTTTTTTCAAATCAACCTAGTAGCAAAAATATCGCTAAAGAGCGTTTGCAATTAGTACTTGTTCACGATAGATCTGATTGTTCTCCTGAATTAATTAATAGAATAAAAAGTGATATTATGAAAATTTTATCTGAATATGTAGATATTAATGAAAAAGAATTTGATATTGAAATTACAAGAGATAGACAACAGGGATCTTCAAAGTCAACTTTAGTTGCTAACATTCCGATTAACAGACTAGAAAGAATTAGATAATTCTCCCTTTTAGGGAGTTTTTATTTGTAAAAGAGGTTTTAATATGTTTATTCAATATGTAAAAAATCTAAATTATAAAGTATTAGTATTAATTATTTCACTTTTTATTATTAGTGTATTTATGATATTAAGTGCAACTGATGCGAATTTTAATAATATAAATAGATTTATTAAAATACAAAGTATTTCCTTTTTATTAGGACTAATGATTATGTTTATAATATTAATAATTGATTATAAAATGCTTGGAAACTTCAACTGGTTTTTATATGCAATTTCAATTTTACTGTTATTAAGCGTATATATTCCTGGACTTGGAATTGTAAGGAATAACGCTAGAAGTTGGATTAATTTAGGACCGATTGATCTGCAAACATCAGAATTAGCAAAATTGTTTTTTATTGTAGTTTTAGCAAAATATCTCTCTAAGGAAGATAGAACACTTGAAAGTATTAAGGATTTAATTGTACCTTCAATAATACTACTTCCAATATTAATTCTTTTGTTAAAACAGCCTGATCTAGGTTCAGCACTTGTTTTTGTAGTAATATTTATTGGAATGCTTTTTATGGCTGGATTAAATTTAAAAATTATATTTGGTGGTATAATAACATTCGCTGCTTCAATACCAATTATTTACAAATTTTTAAAACCTCATCAAAAGTTAAGATTAGATGCTTTCCTTCACCCAAACGATTCATCGCTTCCAGGTTATTATCATGTAATGCAATCAAAAATTACAATTGGTTCTGGACAACTTTGGGGAAAAGGGATATTTAAAGGTATTTATCATAAGTATAATTATTTACCTGTAAGAGAATCTGATTTTATTTATGCGGTTATAGGAGAAGAAACCGGTTTTGTTGGAACTGGCTTAATACTTATAATATATTTAGTATTATTAATTGAACTTTTAAAAATGGGATCTCAATCAAAGGATAAATTTGGCGGATTAATAATTTATGGCGTTATGTTTATGTTTGCATTTCAAATTTTTCAAAATATTGGAATGACAATTGGTTTAATGCCTGTTACTGGTATTACATTACCATTTATAAGTTATGGTGGAAGTTCGATGGTAACAAATTTTGTTGCTATTGGAATGACATTTAGTGTATATGTACGAAGAATGCGTCGCTCAGAAATGAATTAAAGGAGAATTATGGATAAACTAGACAAATTACTTAGAAATGTTCAAAATCCATCAAGATATATTGGTGGTGAAATAAACAGTTATAATAAGGAAATAACAGAAGGAATGGTTAGATTCGTTCTTGCATTTCCAGATATTTATGAAATTGGAATGTCATATTTAGGATTTCAAATTTTATATAATTTAAAAAATGAAAGGGATGATATTTTTTGCGAAAGAGTTTTTTCTCCGTGGGAAGATATGGAAAACGAACTTAGAAAAAATAATATGGAACTTTTCACTTTAGAATCAAAAACACCTTTAAAAGAAATGGATT
>JAUCFZ010000104.1 GCA_030377915.1 Clostridiaceae bacterium HSG29 | reverse complement strand
GGTTCGGATTCAATTTTAACTAGGATGAATAGAAAATATTTAACAAAAGATTATTTAAAAGTGGTACAATTATTAAGAGAGTATTTTGATGAACCAGCAATAACAACTGATATTATTGTTGCTTTTCAAAACTTGGAATGGGGGATTTAAATATACTTGTAGCTACTCAGGTAAGAATAATTGCTGGTATTATAGGGCTTATTATAATTTTTATAATAAATAAAGAATTTTATAAATTGAAAAGTGTTTTTAAATCAAAAAAAGTAATGATAAGTATATTTATTGGATCTTTATTTGGTTCAACTTTTGGTGTTGTTTTTTCTCTTCTTGCAATTAAACATACAACGGTAGGAGTTGCGTCAACTATTATGGCGCTTGCACCTATACTTGTGATACCGATATCAATTAAAGTGTTTGATGAGAAAGTTGATAGAAAGGCTATTTTGGGAGCTTTTATTGCAATATTAGGTGTCACTATGTTAGTATTTGCTTAAATGGTCTAAATAAAAAACGCACTAATCAATGATTAGTACGTGATATGCAGTCTTCTGGGGAAAATTGACGGTTATTTAGCCACAGAGTTTAACATTTTTTGATATTGCGAAATTTTTCTTGCTGCTTTGTTTTTGTGAAAAAGGTTTCTTTCGCTAAATTGATGATATTTCTTTTCTAACTGTTTGAAGAATTTAGTAGCTTCCTCAATGTTATTTTCAGCGATTGTTCTATTAAAATCTTTTTCTAAGAATTTAATATCTCTTTTTCTTTTTGCATTAGCTTCAGTTTTAGTTTTAGTAACTTTAACTCTTTTTTTAGCTGATTGAATAATCGGCATAATTTTCACCCCCTAGATGATTTAACATATAAATGCTAACACGAAATCAAATAAAAATCAAGAGAATTTTATTTGAAATTCATGTATATTTTTTCTTTAGTACGCTCGAGTAGTTATTATATTATAAAAAAGTTAAAATTGCAATAATAAAATAAAATTTTTTCAATTCATTTTTGTTAATATGATACTCTTATGGTATAATTATTGAAGTGAGTTTAGGGAGGCATATATGGGAAGCGAACGACAATCAAGAATTAGAAATTTTTCAATAATTGCGCATATAGATCATGGTAAATCTACTTTAGCAGATAGATTGATTGAGACTACAGGGCAATTAACTAAAAGAGAAATGGAAGATCAAATATTAGATACGATGGAATTAGAAAGAGAACGTGGAATTACAATAAAATTACAGACGACAAGATTAAAATATATTGCTAAAGATGGAATAGAGTATACATTAAATTTAATTGATACTCCAGGGCATGTGGATTTTACATATGAAGTTTCAAGAAGTTTAGCTGCTTGTGAGGGAGCTGTTTTAGTTGTTGATGCATCACAGGGTGTTGAAGCGCAAACAATGGCAAATGTTCATTTAGCAGATGATGTTGGGCTTGAAATAGTTCCAGTTTTAAATAAAATTGATTTACCTAGTGCAAGACCTGATGAAATAATTCGCGAAATTGAGGATGATTTAGCAATACTTGCAGAAGATGCGCCTAGAATTTCAGCCAAAGAAGGAATAAATATAGAAGATGTACTTGAAGCAATTGTAGAAAAAGTTCCTGCTCCGAGTGGAGATGAAAATAAACCTTTAAAAGCATTGATTTTTGATTCAATTTATAATTCATATACTGGTGCTGTTGCATATGTTAGAGTATTTGATGGTCAAGTTAAAAAAGGCGATAAAATTAAAATGATGTCGAACGAATCGGAATATGAAGTAACTGAAGTTGGAATACATGCACCTTTTCAGAAAAAAGTTGATGTTTTAAAAGCTGGAGAAGTAGGTTATATTACTGCAAGTATAAAAAATGTAAAAGATTGTAATGTTGGAGATACTTTAACAAGTGCTGAGACACCAACAGAGAAACCTATGCCAGGATATAAAAAAGTAACGCCGATGGTATATTGTGGAATTTATCCGCTTGGGGATCAAAAAGTTGATGATATTAGGGATGCACTTGAAAAACTTCAATTGAATGATGGATCTTTAGTATATGAAGCAGAAACTTCTGTAGCTTTAGGTTATGGTTTTAGATGTGGGTTTTTAGGACTTTTACATTTAGAAATTATTCAAGAAAGAATGATTAGAGAGTTTAATTTGGATATTATTTCAACATCTCCAAGTGTAATATATAATGTAATATTAAATAGTGGAGAAAAAATTAGAGTTCAAAATCCTTCAAATCTTCCGGATTTAACATTGATTAATTATATGGAAGAGCCAATAGTAAGAGCTGATATAATGGTACTTAAGGAATATGTTGGAAATGTTATGGCTCTTTGCGAAGAACGTAGAGGAACAATGCTTGATATGCATTATTTAGATGAAAAGAAAATGATGCTTCATTATGAGCTTCCGTTAAATGAAGTAATTTATGATTTCTTTGATACTCTTAAATCAATTACAAAAGGTTATGGTTCTTTGGATTATGAGCTTTTAGAATATAGAGAATCAGATTTAGTAAAAATTGATATTTTAATAAATAAAGAAAGAATTGATGCTTTTTCAATGATCCTTCATAGATCAAGTGCGGTTTATAGAGGAAGAAGAATATGTAAAAAGCTTCAAGAAACAATTCCTAAGCATATGTTTGCAATTCCTATTCAAGCGGCAATTGGTAGTAATGTTATTGCGAGAGAAAATGTTAAAGCGATGAGAAAAGACGTTACTTCAAAATGTTATGGTGGAGATATAACTCGTAAGAAAAAACTTCTTGAAAAACAGAAAAAAGGTAAAAAAAGAATGCAGAAATTTGGAAAAGTAGATGTACCACAAAATGCATTCCTAGAAGTGTTGAAATATGATGATGAAAACAAATAAAGAAAGATTGGGAATATATATTCATATACCATTTTGTAAATCAAAATGCATATATTGTGATTTTGTATCTGTTACTAATCAAAGTTTAACTGATAAATATTTTGATTATTTATTAAAAGAGATTGAAATGTATAAAGAGGTTCTAAATCAATTTAAAGTGGTTACAATTTATTTTGGTGGCGGAACACCTTCGTTAGTTGATGCATTATATATTGAAAAAGTGGTTAATAAAATAAAAGAATATACTGATTTAAATGATATTCTAGAATTCACAATTGAAGTTAATCCAGGCACATTAAATCGTGAAAAATTAGAAGTTTATAAAAAGGTTGGAATAAATAGAATTAGTATAGGTCTTCAAAGTACCAACAATAATACTTTAAAAATGCTTGGTAGAATTCATGATTATGATGAATTTCTAGATAGTTATAATTTAATTAGAGAAGTTGGGTTTAATAATGTTTCGGTTGATTTAATGTTTGGTCTTCCAGGTCAAACAGTTGAAATGTTTGAAAGTTCGATTGATAAAGTGATAAAACTTAATCCAGAACATATTTCAGCTTATAGTTTAAAAGTAGAAGAAAGTACAAAACTTTATAAATTAATAAAAAAAGGTGTTTTAGAAGAGCCTAATGAAGAAATAGATAGAGTTATGTATGAGTTATTAATTGATAAATTAAGTGAAAATAAATATAATTTATATGAAATATCAAATTTTTCTAAAAACGAGTTTGAATCAAAACACAATATGATTTATTGGGAAAGAGAAAATTATCTTGGATTGGGCTTGGCTGCTCATGGATTTATAGATAATAAAAGATATGGAAATGTAATTTCTTTTAATGAATATTTTAATATTATTGATAATGAAATAAAACCAGTTGAAGAAACATCTGTTATTAGCGAAGAAGAATGTTTATTTGAAGAAGTTATGCTTGGACTAAGATTATCTAAAGGAATTAACTATAAAAAATTAAATGAAAAGTATAATATTGATTTTATTAAAGATCATAATCAAGAAGTAATTGAACTTCTAGAAGAAAAAATGATAGAAATGAATAATGAAAGCATATGGATAACTAAAAAAGGAATGAGTGTTAGCAATGCTATTATAACAAAAATAATTTAATTAGCACTCCTTTAAAAAGAGTGCTAAATTCTCTTGACAAATAAAAAAACAAATAGTATAATCTTAATTAGCAAAAGGAAACGATAACTGCTAATTTTTTTATTTTGTGATTAGCAGTCTAATTGAGAGAGTGAGAAAAATAAGAAAAAAACACTTGACAGCAACAAAAAATAAGTTTAATATATCGTTATTGGCAGAAAAAACACGAGAGTGCTAAGGTGATTAAATGGCTATGGATGAAAGAAAATTGAAAATATTACAATTAGTAATTAAAGATTTTATTATTAATGCTGAGCCTGTAGGATCAAAGACTATTAAGGAAAATAGCTCTTTAGGAGTTTCATCTGCAACAATTAGAAATGAAATGGCTGGTTTGGAAGCTCTTGGGTATTTAAAGCAACCATATACTTCATCAGGAAGGATACCTTCTGAATTAGGTTATAGGATTTATGTTGATAATTTAATGAAGTTGGATGTTCTTGATTATAGTCAAAGACAGATAATAAAAAAATTACTTTTAGGAAATGTGATTGAAGTTGAGGATGTTATAAAGGAAGCGTTGGAAATTTTAACACAAATGACCGATATGACAACTATAGTTACTCTTCCGCAGTTTAATAAATCAAAATTAACTAATTTAAAATTAATTAATATTAATTACTCAAAAGTTCTTTTAGTATTTGTTTCTGATACTGGAATTGTAAAAAATATTCAGTTGCCTCTTGAAGGGATTAGTCAAGATATACTTGATTTGATTAACAATGTGATGCTTAAAAAATTACAAGGTTCTAATATAAGCGAAATAACTGTTAAAAAAATCAGTAAAATCAAATCTGAACTTCCACATTTTAGAGAAGTAATTGATTATATTGTTCCTGTTTTAAGAGAAACTTTAAAAAATATGGATGATATTGAAGTGAAACTTGATGGTGTTAACAAAATATTTGATTTGCCAGAATTTCAGGATGTCAAAAAAGTTAAGGAATTTTTAACAACTTTGGAAGATAAAAATGTTTTAAGAAATTTATTAAGTTGTGAGCTTGATCAAAATATATCTATTAAAATCGGAGAGGAAGTTGGTCTTGAAGAAATAAATGGATGTAGTGTGATATCAGCCGGCTATAAAATAAATGGGTTTCAAGCAGGACGAATTGGTGTTATTGGTCCTATAAGAATGAACTACCCTAGTGTAATATCGACTGTTAATTATGTTGCTGAAACATTAACAAAAATATTTTCA
>JAUCFZ010000103.1 GCA_030377915.1 Clostridiaceae bacterium HSG29 | reverse complement strand
ATAATTTAATAATTAATTCAATTGATGCAATTGAAAATAAAGGTGAAATTTGCTGTTCTGAATTTTCAGATGAAAAAAATGTTTATATTAGAATTGAAGATAATGGAACTGGTATTTCTGAAGAGGATATAAAAGTTATTTTTGAACCAGGTTTTACAACAAAGTATAATAAAAAAACAGGTGAGCTTTCATCGGGAATTGGATTGATTCATGTAAAAAATATTGTAGAAAATGTATTTAAAGGGGAAATAGAAGTATTTTCAGAATATGGTAAATTTACTAAATTTGTTATAAAAATTGATAAAGAAAGGATTGGTGGATAATTTTGGAATTTTATATTATAGATGATGATGCAAGTATTATTAGAATTTTAGAGAATTTAATTGAAAAAAATGATTTAGGGATTGTTCTTGGTAAAAGTAAAAGTGCAAAAAAAGCGATAAAAGAAGTAATTGAAGTAAGACCTGATATTGTTTTAATTGATCTTTTAATTCCTAAAATTGATGGAATAAATATTGTAAAAGAAATTCGTGAGATTGATGAATCAATTAGTTTTATAATGATTAGTGAAGTTAATGATAAAGAAATGGTTTCAAAAGCATATTCTGCTGGAATAGAATATTATATAAATAAACCAATTAATATAATTGAATCAATTGAAATAATTAATAGAGTTAAACAGAAAAGAGATAATATTGATTTAATAAGTTCATATGAAAGAATAAGAAGAAATAATAACATTAATAATATTAAAAAAATAAATAATAAAAATAAATTAGATTTAATAATTTCAACACTTAATAAAGTTGGAGCAACTGGTAAAGGTAAAATTGACCTAGCTAATATTATTAATGAAATTATTGAGAGTAATAGTAAAATGGAATTATATAATCAGAATATGGTTTATTTTTATGAAAAATTATCCAATTATTATATAGAAACTACTAATAGCAAAGTTAAGGAAAAAACAATTAAGCAGAGAATTAGAAGATCTATTATAGATTCATTAGAAACTGTTGCCAGTTTAGGACTTGAAGATTATCTTAATCCGACATTCGAAAAATATGCTAGCACAATTTTTAACTTTTCTGAGGTAAGAAAAGAAATGGATTATCAAAAAGGAGCTTCAATTAGAAGAGGTAAAGTTGATATAAAAAGGTTTATTGGTGGAATACTTAATGAAGTAATTAAATTTTAATTCTTTTGTTACTACTTTTTTGTATTTATAGAATATAATGCAAGTACAAGGTGATTATGAGTATTAATACTACTTATCACAATAAATTCCTCATAAGATAAATTTTTGAATCGAAAGATTCTTTTTTTTTTGTTTGTAACTTTATGTAGCTTTCTGTAATTTATCGAACTATTAATTGTAACATTATTGTAATGTAACATTGTAGATTAATAGGGAGGGAAAGAATGAAAAGAAATTTAGCATTATTATTAGTTTTAGTTATGGTTTTCACATTCGCTTTAGTTGGATGTTCAGCTAAAACAGAGGAGCCAGCAAAAACTGAAGAACCAGCAAAAACTGAAGAGCCAGCAAAAGCTGAAGAACCAGCAAAAGTTGAAACTTTAGAATTAGCATTTGCAACTGGTGGAACATCAGGAACTTATTATCCACTTGGTGGAGCAATTGCTAGTGTATGGAATAAGCATATTGATAACGTTAATGTAACTATTCAACCTGCTGGAGCATCTGTTGAAAATATTAACAGAGTAGCATCTGGTGAAGTTGATATCGTAATGGCAATGAACAATATTGCTGATCAAGCATTTAATGGCGTTGGAGAAAGTTTCCCAAAAGCATTAGACGGATTTAAAGCTGTTGGTGTTGTTTATCCAGAGGTTATGCACGTAATAACTACTCAAAAAACAGGAATTACTTCAATTGCTGATTTAAAAGGTAAAACAATTAATCCAGGACCTCCAGGATCTGGTACTTATGTAACTGCTATGGCTATATTAGAAGCTTACGGAATTGGACCAGATGATTTTAAATCTAGACCAGGTAGTTTCTCTGATGCTGTTGCAGGATTAAAAGATGGTAACTTAGATGCAGGTTTTGCTGTAGTATCATTCCCAGCTTCTGCTGTAACTCAAATTGCTACTACTAACCCAGTTAAAATTTTAGAAATAACTGGCGACGGATTTGACAAATTATTAGAAACTGTTCCATTTGCTGCTCAATTCCCAATTACTGGTGGAGTATACAAAGGACAAGATGAAGATGCAATTACAGTTGCTTTACAAGCTGTATTATATGTTAAAGCAGATTTAAGTGATGAATTAGTTTATGATCTTGCAAAAGTTATGTATGAAAATACTCCTGAAATTGAAATGGGACATGCTAGAGGTGGACAGATTTCTATAGATTCTGCTATTAATGGTATAACTACTCCATTCCATCCAGGCGCATTAAAATATTTAGAAGAGCAAGGAAAAAAATAATAACAAAGAAAAGTATAAATAAGGCCGAGATTTATTCTCGGCTTTTTTTAAAGGTTTTTAAGGAAGGAAGCTATGAATAATTTAAGAAAATTGATTTTGCTATTATTATTAATATTAACAATGCTTTTTTTCTTCCCGATTAAAATTTTACAAGTTTATATTTTTGATGAAGGCGAAAGATTTAATGAAGTAATTTACCAGGTACCAGCGCATGTTAATGATGATGTATCTGTATTATGGACTCATTCAGTTAGTAGGCGCCCAATAGTTGAAACATATACAATAAATGATCAATTGAAATTTGATATTAAAGAAATGCAATTTGATACTTATAGTGCAAATTTACCGTCACAACCGGAAAACGATACCAAATGGGAATTTCACGATGAGTATATAAGAGTTTATAATTATGATGTTGAATTTGAAGAAATACCTATTGTAATCGGAAAAGTAATTGCAAATCATATTTTGCAATATAATGATAAAGAAGTAGTTTTAAAAGATGTTTACAGACCAGGTGGTTATGTAAAAGTAAGAATTATTAAGGAATCTTTGATTTCTTATTTAAAGGAGGGAGTTTTTTAAATGACTGAAGAAAAAAATTTAGAAAACATGACGGCAGAGGAACAAAGTGAAGCGATATTAAAAAAGTATGATAGGGAGTTTGCATATCGTAGACTTCAAGGACCATTATTAAAAATAGTATCAGCATTAGCTATAGTGTGGAGTTTATTTCAACTTTATACAGCAGGATTTGGTTTACAACCACCAACAATACAAAGAGGTGTACATGTAGGATTTGCATTAGTACTTATATATATACTTTATCCTATGAGAAAAGATGATGAGACTAATAGAGTTCATTGGTATGATTATGTAATGGTAGTATTATCAATGGTAGTAGTAGGATATTTATTAATGAATTTTAGAGCGCTTTTATTTAGAGCTGGAGCATATACGACTCTTGATACAGTTATTGCAGCAATAGCATTAGTAATTGTAATTGAAGCAACAAGAAGAGTTGCAGGACCTATATTAATTACGGTTTCATCAACGTTTTTATTATATGCATTATTTGGAAATCATATACCTGGATTTTTTGCACACTCAGGTTATAGTATAAAAAGAATTGTAACTTATGCTTGGTTAAGTTCTGAATCAATTTTAGGAATACCTATTATGGTATCAGCAACTTTTATATTCTTGTTTTTATTATTTGCAACATATTTAAAGAAAACTGGAATTGGCGATTGGTTAACTGATATAGCATTATCACTTGCTGGACATAAAGTTGGTGGACCTGCAAAAGCTGCAATCGTAGCTAGTGCAACTCAAGGTACAATTTCAGGAAGTTCTGTAGCTAATACAGTAGGAACTGGTTCGGTTACTATTCCATTAATGAAAAGTATTGGATACAGATCTGAATTTGCTGGAGCAGTTGAAGCAGCAGCATCTACAGGTGGACAATTAATGCCACCAGTAATGGGAGCGGCAGCTTTTATTATGACTGAATTTACTGATTTACCATATATAACTATTGCACTTGGTGCATCTATACCAGCGTTCTTATATTTTGCAGGTATTTTTATAATGGTACATTTAGAAGCTAAGAAAAATGGACTTACAGGAATTCCTAAGTCAGATTTACCTAAAACTGGAAAACTTTTAAAAGAAAAATGGTTCTTAGGAATACCTATTATATTTATAGTAACTTTATTAGTTAAAGGTTATACTCCAATGTTTTCTGCATTATATGGTACTGTTTCAGCAGTTATAATTGGTATAATTAATGGTTTTGTTGATAAAGATATTGAATTTGGATGGAAAGAAATTGTTGGAGGATTAGAAGAGGGAGCAAAATCAGCATTACCAGTTGTAATGGCTTGTGCTAGTGCAGGAATAATTGTAGGTGTTGTAACTTTAACAGGACTTGGAATTAAATTATCTCATGGTATTGTAGCTTTAGCTGGTGGAAACCTTTATTTCACAATGATTTTAACAATGATAGCATCAATTATTTTAGGAATGGGAATGCCAACTACAGCAAATTATATTGTTCAAGCAACTGTAGCTGCACCAGCTTTAATTAGTATCGGTGTACCTATCTTAGCAGCTCATTTATTTGTATTCTACTTTGGTATTATAGCAGATATTACACCACCAGTAGCGTTAGCTGCATTTGCTGGATCGGGAATTGCAAAATCTAATCCATTTAAAACGGGTGTTGAAGCGGCGCGACTTGCATTTGCAGCATATTTAGTTCCATTTTTATTTGTAACTTCACCAGTATTAGTACTTGTTGATGCAACAATTCCTACAGTTGTAATAGCTTTAGCAACTGCATTAATTGGTATGTATTCTTTAGCAGGAGCTGTAAGTGGATACTTTAGAACACCTGCAAGAGTTTGGGAAAGATTAGTATTAGCAGCTGCAGGATTATTATTAGTTAATCCTTCATATGTTACTAGTATTGCTGGAGTAGGCATATTTGCTGTAATGTATTTTATAAAGCATAGAGAAGAAGTGAAATTAGAAAAACTAGAAGGTGAGAAAGTTGAGTAATAACAACGCACCAGATAATAATGTGTTTTATAGGAATCAAAATTGGAGATATCCAAAAGTAGTAAAAGCAGAAGGAATATATCTATATGATGATAAAGGAAACACTTATATTGACGGATGCTCAGGCTCAGTAGTAGCAAACATAGGACACGCCAACAAAGAAGTAGCATCATATACAAAAGAATTAATGGAAAGAATAAGCTTTACACATTTATCAAGATGGACAGTAGACGAAATAGAAAAAACAG
>JAUCFZ010000102.1 GCA_030377915.1 Clostridiaceae bacterium HSG29 | reverse complement strand
TGGTCTTGCTTTGAATTCTGTTTTCATTATTCTAAAACAATCTTCAATTTGCCAACGCTGTTTATTAATTTTAATTATTTCTGACTTCCCAATTGTTCCTCCCCCTAAAAGAGAATCGGTATACAGAATGTTACCCTCTACATTGCTTTTATAATGCTTTTCCTCTTCATAAAACTTTCTTTGATGTGAATTTCTAAAAAGAGGCCTATACTCAGTTGAAGGTTGTTGAAGTATATAATTCTCAAACTCATGTGAACTTAGCTCCTCTAAACGAACCGTATCATTGCATTTTGCTTTCATTATATCATCTCCTTTAATCCTACTTTTATATTAACTTCATTTTTTTTTGCTATTCTAATTTACAAATCGCTTTTAACTTAAATATTCATCTTTAATAAATAAACTAGTTAACCCTGGATTAATACTTATTAATTTAGTTTCAAGTTTTGGATGATTGAATCTTTCCCTAACCATTTCAAGGAGTGCTTTCCCACGATGATAACCATGAATGACCTTAACTTCTTTATATTGTTTTGATAAATTATCTAATGATAATTTAAGATAAAACTCAGCTTCTCTACGGTTCATATTGTGTATATCTAGTTCAAATACTTCTTCCTCTTTAATTTCTAAAATATTCATCTCTCATCCTTTCTTATTCCTAATAATCTAAAACAAAAAAGAATGCTTTTATACAATAATTAATAAATTTCTATAGAATTTGAACGCACCTACCCTAATTTCCGATAAATATGTTCAATTTTCTATAATCAAAATTAATTATTATATAAAAGCATTCTAAACCTTTACCATGCGATTATACCACTAGCAACTATGTATGTCAATTAATTTATACACAAATATCTAAATTTATAAAAATAACATCATTTTATCTTAATTCATTCACTGCCAGAAATTTCTCCATTTTCAATTAATGTTGTATAAATACCATAGATTTTACTATTATCCTTATATGCTAAGTTGCTTACTTTATTCTATTAATAATATATTTTATTAAAAAGATTTATTATTATTTTCTAATTAATTCTCCTTACTATATCCACTTCGATTCCAATTCTACATTTTTACCCCCAACAAACGTTGAAACTTCGTGGCGATTTTCGATTTAAAACTCGGGTATTTGACACTTGTACAAATGAGTAATTTGAAGGAAACTAGTTATACTAGTATTTTTTTTGCATTTTTTCGTCAAATTTTTATCCTTTTTATTGCGTAATGTATGGTAATGTGTTATAATATAAGCAAAGGAGGAGATTCTTTATGAGACTTTCAATTTCCAAATCTAAAAATGCTTCATCTCTTTATGTTATTAAATCTGTTACAATAAATGGAAAACGTACTACAAAAATTGTTGAGAAACTTGGTACTATTAAACAACTTGAAAAAAAATTAAATGGTGAAGATCCTATTGTTTGGGCTAAGAATTATATTAAGGAACTTACTGTTAAAGAAGAAAATAACACTCGTGAAATTTTACTTAAATATTCTCCATCTAAAATTATAGAAAAAAATCAACAGGTTTCTTTCAATGGTGGATATTTATTCTTACAAAAAATCTATCACGAACTTGGATTACATCAAATATGTAGTTCTATATCTGAAAAATATAAATTTAATTTCGATCTTGATTCTATTCTTTCTAGACTTGTTTATGGCAGAATTATTTTTCCTTCTTCTAAATTAGCTACTTATAATCTTTCTTCAAAATTTATTGAACCTCCTAATTTTGAAATTCAACATATTTATCGTGCTCTTGAAGTTCTGGCTAAGGAATCAGATTTTATACAGTCTACTTTATATAAAAACAGTTTAAAGGTAACTAAACGTAATACAAATATTCTTTATTACGATTGTACTAACTATTTTTTTGAAATTGAGCAAGAGAAAGGCTTAAAGCAATATGGTATTTCTAAGGAACACCGACCAAATCCTATCGTTCAAATGGGGTTATTCATGGATGCTGACGGTATTCCTTTAGCTTTTAACATTAATAAAGGAAATACTAATGAACAATTAACTCTTAGACCTTTAGAGAAGAAAATATTATCAGATTTTGATATGTCTAAATTTATTGTTTGCACTGATGCTGGACTTGCTTCTAATGCGAATAGAAAATTTAATAACATTGGAAATCGTGCTTTTATAACAACTCAATCTATTAAAAAATTAAAAAAACATTTAAAAGGATGGGCTCTTAAAACTGACGAATGGAAAACAATTGGAGAAGAAAATACTTATGATTTATTAGCTCTTGATGAATTCATTAATAATTTAAACGATGAAAAGGAAAAAAATAGATGGAAATCTAAAAATTTTTATAAAGATCGTTGGATTAATGAAAATGGTTTAGAACAAAGACTTGTAGTGTCTTTCAGTTTTAAATATAGAGATTATCAAAGAACAATCCGTAACAATCAAATTGAAAGAGCTCAGAAAAAAATTGATTCAAATCCATCAAAAATTGGAAAACCTAGACAAAATGATTATAAACGATTTATAAAAACAACAAAATGTACTAAAGATGGAGAAATTGCTACAAATAATGTTTATAATTTGAATAATGAGATTATAGAAAAAGAAATGGCATATGATGGCTATTATGGAGTATGCACAAATTTAGAAGATGATATTTCAGAAATAATTAAAATTAATAAACAGCGTTGGCAAATTGAAGATTGTTTTAGAATAATGAAAACAGAATTCAAAGCAAGACCAGTATATCTAAGCAGAGATGACAGAATACAAGCACATTTTACTACTTGCTTCATAGCATTAATAATTTACAAATTACTTAATAAAAGACTAAACAATAAATATACTTGTTCCAAAATAGTTGATGGATTAAGAGAAATGAATTTTCATGAAATGCCAGGCGAGGGATATATTCCTTCATATACTAGAACAGATTTTACTGATGATTTACATGAAATATTTAACTTTAGAACTGATTATCAAATAATAACTAATAAAAAAATGAAAAAAATTTTAAAAGATACAAAAAAATAAAAAAGTTACGCACTTTTTAAGAAAAATAAAATCGTGACAAATCCTTAGTTTTCAAGGGTTATCACGATTTTTCTGTTCTTCAACTGTCAAAGACGAGATTTTCGCATAACCCATACAGTTTGTCAATAAATGTTTTTTGATTTTCTAGATTTTTTTGCTTTACACTTATAATATGTTCTAGTAAGTTTCATTTAACACAAAATGAGAAACATAAGTCTCTCATTTTAGGCTGAATCTATTCAACTATATTTTATCTACTTGTAAAATAAATCGCTACATTTATTTAATGATTCTCGATTAATATTAAATTTCTCAACAAGTTTTTTCAATACTATATAACCCTGAAACACTCTTAAAAATACGATATTCTTTTTTATAGTATAATGATAATTTGATCAGCAACGTTATTCTGAAACCTATTGATTACCAAATAATTATTAACTTAATTATAATTCATTAATATAGTTATTCCAATACAAAAAGCATCTCTTCTTTTTCTGTTTTTCCTTCATTAGACTGGTAACCTCTTATAGTTATAAGTATAAGAGAAATAAGAATTATAAATATTTTCAGACTATCTACTATTTATTCAAATAATGCATCAGCAAATTTTTCAGGGTCAAACACTTGTAAATCCTCTATGCCTTCACCCACACCAATTAGCTTAACCGGAATATTTAATTCATGATTAATTGGTAAAATTACTCCACCTTTTGCAGTCCCATCAAGTTTTGTTAATACAAGACCTGTAATATCGGCAACTTCGCTAAAAAGTTTTGCTTGGCTAATTGCATTTTGCCCTGTTGTAGCATCTAAAACTAAAAGCACTTCTTTATTGGCTTCAGCATATTCTCTATCAATAATTTTAAAAATTTTATTTAATTCATTCATTAAATTCTTTTTATTATGAAGTCTACCAGCAGTATCACAAAGTAATACATCAACTTTTTTTGCTTTTGCCGATTGAATAGCATCAAATATTACTGCAGCAGCATCCGATCCTTCACCTTGCGAAATTACATTAATATCGCTTCTTCTGCCCCATTCAATCAATTGTTCATTCGCAGCAGCTCTAAAAGTATCTCCAGCAGCTAATAAAACACTTTTATTGTCATGGTACTTCAACTTATAAGCAATTTTTCCTATTGTTGTTGTTTTACCAACTCCATTAACACCAATTACAAGCATTACAGTTGGTGAAGATGAAATTAATTCATGATTATTATTTTCTTTTAAAATTTCAGATATTACTTCTTTCAAAGTTCCTTTAATTTCTTTTGACTCTTTAATTTTCTTTTCTACAAGTCTATCTCTAAGCTTATCAATAATATCCATTGTTGTTTGCATACCAACATCAGCCATAATAAGTATTTCTTCTAGTTCTTCAAATAATTCATCATCAATTTCTCCATAATTATTTATTAAATTATCAATTTTATCTGTAATTCCCTTTTTTGTCTTACTAAGACCACTTGTTAATCTTTGAAAAAATGATTCTTTTTTAATTTCTGGCTCTTCATTCAATTCTTCAATAGGTTCCTCAATAGGTTCTTCAACTTTTACTTCTTCAACTATCTCTTCACTTTCTATTGTTTCTTCATTTTTATTGCCAAATAACTTTTTAAACATTTATTACACCATTTCCTTTTCAATATTCTCTAATTTCAATGAAACTATTTTTGAAATTCCTTTTTCTTCCATTGTTACACCATAAAGCGAATCTGCAATTTCCATAGTCCCTTTTCTATGCGTAATTATAATAAATTGCGAACTATCTGAAATATTTTTTAAATAATCAGCAAATCTAAATACATTTACATCATCAAGTGCAGCCTCAATCTCATCTAAAACACAAAATGGTGTTGGCTTATTTTTCAAAATTGCAAATAATAAAGAAATCGCAGTTAATGCTTTTTCACCACCGGATAGTAAATCGAGCCCTTGAAGTTTTTTACCTGGTGGTTGTGCCATTATCCTTATTTCGCTTTCTAAAACATCGTTAGGATCATCAATTATAACATCCGCTTCTCCACCATTAAATAACACTTTAAATACTTCTTTGAAATTTTCTTTAATGGATACTAATTCAGACATAAATTGCTTCTTCATTTTTTTATCCATATCTTTAATAATTTTATCAAGAGATCTCTTAGCTTCATTTAAGTCATTTTGTTGCTTATTTAAATATTCATATCTTTCTTTAACTTCACTATATTCTTCAATTGAACTTAAATTAACATTTCCAATTTTCTTGATTTTTCTTCTAAGCTGATTTAATTTTTTATCAGAATCAATTACAAGAGTATCATCATAATCATATTCCAATATTTCCAAGTAACTCATCTCATATTTTTGCCACAAATCTTCTTTAATATTTTTAATTGATATATTAATTTTTGCTTTTTCCAATTGATAACTTAATAGTTTTTCA
>JAUCFZ010000009.1 GCA_030377915.1 Clostridiaceae bacterium HSG29 | reverse complement strand
TTATATCAACAATTATTACTCTTCCGTTCTCGATTTATTCAAAGGATTTAAATCCCTGACTTTCTGATTCTTTGTTGTTACTATATTTTATACTTCCACATTCAATTTATTATAACATAAATCTTCCGAATCTATTTAATTACCTCCAGTTGTTTTAAATTTTCAATTAGTTTATCGATATCGATTGGTTTTGAAATATAAGAATCACATCCGTTTTCAAATGCCAATTTAACAAAATTAGTTTCAGCAAGTGCACTTACCATAATAATTTTTGCTTTCTTATTTTCTTTAATTTTATTTTTCTTCTCAAAGTCACGTATTTTACTTAATATTTCTACTCCATCTATTTTAGGCATCATTATATCTAAAGAAATTAAATCATATAGTTCATTATCATCAAATGCCATTAAATATGCATCAATCGCTTCTACTCCATCATTTACTAAATCGCACTTGCCATAGTCACTCAAAATTTTAAATAAAATTCGTTGACTTACTTTATCATCTTCAACTATTAATATTTTCAACTTTTTTCCTCCTCTGAAATAATAAAATTATTTTTTTCATATACTTCAAATTTTTTTTCTAAAATAATATAATTTTTTTTCATTTCAATTATATCTAACCTTCTAGCTGCTAATTGAATTTTAAATATAAGTTTTTTCAATTCATCCATATCATATTTTAAAAAGTAATTTTTCAATTCAAAAGTTAATATTTCAATTAATTCATAATTCTCTAACTCAATTGATTCTTTTAAATATTTTAATTCTTTTTCTATAAAATTAACTGAATATTTTTCTTCTAATACTTCAATATCTGATTCAATTATATTATTTGTATATTTTAAATAATCAATTTTATCAACTATTAATTTATCTTTTAAAATTTCTCTAGCAAATGGTAAAACTATTTCAAAATTACTTCCTTTATTTATCTCACTTCTAACACTTATTCTTCCACCCATCATTTCAATTAATTGTTTTGATATTGCAAGCCCTAATCCATTTCCATCATGCGTTCTTGCAAGTGCGCCATCTAATTGATAGAAAACTTCAAATATTTTATTTTGATTACTCTCAGAAATTCCAATTCCACTATCAATAACATTAAATATGATTATATGATTATTTTCAAAATTTTTACTTCTTCTTACAATTAAAAGAATCTTTCCTTTTTTAGTAAATTTTATAGCATTTTCTAATAAATTAGAAAGTACTTGTCTAATTCTATTTTTATCTCCATAAAAATACTTTGGTAATAAGGTATCAATATTCAATAAAAAAGTAATTTTTTTTGCTTCAATTTGAAACCTATATCTTTTCTCCATATCATTAATAAAATCTCTAATATTAAATTTTTCATAGTTAAAAGAAATTTTGCCAACTTCTAATTTAGAAAAATCTAAAATATCACCTATAATATTTAAAAGCGAATTAACACATGTTTTAGCAACTTTTAAATTATTAGTTTGCTCTTCATTTAAACTAGTTCTTAACGTTAAATCAATCATCCCTGAAATTCCATTTAACGGCGTTCTAATTTCATGACTCATATTTGCTAAAAATTCACCTTTTGCTTTATTTGCTGATTCAGCTTTAGTTTTAGCAATTTGTAATTTAATTCTAGCTTTTTTTTCAAAATCTATATCTGTAATAATAGCTCCAATATGATCTATAATTGGACTATAAAAGAAAAATGATAACCATTTATCTATTCTTTCAATATAATATTCTTTTCTTACAGTTTTTTCGCTATTTATTATTTCTTCCATAATATTTATGAATTCTTCATCTGAAATATTTTTATTATTTATATCATTAAATAATAGCTTCCCTTTAAATAATTCGTTTTTATCGCCAAAAATCTCAGAAACCATATCATTTACTTCATCTATATACATATTTATTATTTCATGATTTTTATTATAAATTACTTTTCCATAATAAAAACCTTTCCCTAAATTCATTAATAATTTATAATATTTTTCATTATTACAAATTAATTTTTTTTCAATAATTTTTCTTTCAGTTAAATCATCTAATCTTCCAATATAACCATCAAAAATATTTTCTGAATTATAATATGGTGCTGCTTTTCCATAATAAAATTTTTTAATTCCATCATTAATTATACTATTTAATTCAAAATCAAATGTTTTTCTTTTTTCATAGTTTAATAAATATTTATTATAAAGCTCTTTTTGATTAACAAAAACTTTTTTAGAAAATTTTTTTAATTTTTCCGGTGGTTCATTTATTTTAAATTCTTCTTTTGTTTTTTCATTAAAATATTCAAAATAATGATTAATATCTTTCTTCCATAACATTGTTGGAATATTATCTAATATTCCTAAAAGAAAGTCTTTTTCCTTCTTTATTTTATTATCTGTTTTAACAAATCTATCTACATCCCCAAAAATTATTACATATCCAATAATACTATTCATATCATTTAAAATTGATGAAATAGTTGCAGAAATATACTTTTCATTTTTTATACTATCAATAACAATTGTATCTTTTTCCAAACCAAAACTTTTATATTTCTCATTTCTATAAATTATTGATAAATCAATATTTTCACCTGTAATTTTATTTCTTAAAAAAATAACTTCACTAATATTCTTAGAAATTACATCATTCACTTTAAATATTTTCTTGGCAGCATTATTTATAAAATCTATTTCTCCTAATATATTAATAACTATGCAACCATCATCCATACTTTCAAGTATTAGTGTATCTTTAACTATTTTATTAGATTTCATATTTGTTTCCTCCATAAATTTATAGATTATTTCATTTATAACAAAATACTATTAAGTATTAATTTAACTGCTTCTTCAATTTTTTCACTTAATGAAAATTTATAATTTTCCATCCTCCATCTTAAACAAATATTATTAGTTGTTCCTAATAACAAATTTACTAAAATAGTAGCATCATAATTAGCAGATATCTTAGAATTTTCTTGTGCCGTTGTAATTAATGAATTAATAAAATTGAATCTATTATTTATTATTTCATCTGCTTTATCTACTAATTTTTTATCATATCTGAGTTGATAAAGTGCCTCACTAATAACTGTAATATTTTTGTAATTGTTATAATATGTAAAATGCATTTTAAAATAATATAAAATTGCCTCTCTTGTTTTCATTTTATTAATAATGATAGAATTAACAATATCGGCATCATATTTTGCATAAAAATCTAATACTGCAATTTGTAATTCGCTTTTAGATTTAAAATATTTAAATATTGCTGCCTCAGAAACATTCTCTCTTTCTGCAATTTTTTTAGTAGTTACAGCATACATACCTATTTCATTCATTAAATCAATAGTAGTAATAATTATACTTTCTTTCCTTTTAATTATAGATTTCATTTTAACCTCTCTCATATCGTTAGTTAGACTTTTTAACTTTTTCATTATTTTATTTATTTATTAATATTACTACTGCCAAGTATTTAAATATTTCTATATTCATATCATCATCTTCATGAAAATATATATTTAATTGTATCATATTAGCATTTATTCAAAAAACAATTTTTATTAGTTCCGTAAAATTACATATTTTCTCTTCTATTCTAGTTACATTTGTAGTTGTTATTGTGGATTTTTATTTTATACCAGTTTGGATACATTTTTAAGCAATTATAAAAGATATTCTAAGTCATTTATATCATTTAAGATGTATTTTCAATCATAATTTTTATTATTAACAAATTTCTTACTAAATGTCATTGGCTCAAACTCTCTATTTTATTTTTTGAAATTTAAATAAATGCTATATAATAGAAAAAAATATATCAATTTGAAATTTCACTTTCAAATTGATATATTTTTTTCTATTTACTATTACTATTTATTATGCAATTAATCTTATGCATTAAGAAGTCTTAAATTACAACTCAACAAAATAATTTATAATCTTTTTTTGCATCACTAGTAAATTTAAAAATATTATAAATAAAAAAATTTTGATTAAAACATCAAAAAATAATCACTCACAATTGTTTTAAATAATTTTCCTTTCATCCATGTAATCGTGTTACAGTTTCAAATCAATTCCAATTTTTCTAATACCCTTACAATTTTATCAGTGTCTAATGGTTTAACAGCATAAGCATGTGAACCATCTTTATAAGTTCCTTTTACAGTTTCGGTGTCATTTAATGCTGTCATCATAATTATTTTTGATTTATTCTTTTCTTCTAATTCATTTACTTTTTCCATTTCTTTTATCACTTTTAAAACTTCTTTTCCATCTAATTCCGGCATCATAATATCTAAACAAATAAGATCATAATATTCTTCCATTTCTAGGGAAATAATATATGCTTCAACCGCTTCTTTACCATCAATTGTCACATCACAAACTCCATATTTAGAAAGAAATCTCAATAGAAATTCTCTGCTTACATAATCATCTTCTGCTATTAAAATTTTCACTTAAACACCTCCAATTACTCATTAAAAAATTTAGCTATTATTCCCATGTTTTTCTTAATACTATTATAATCTTTTCTCCGTAAAGACATTATTGATTTGAAAATAATATTTCTAAATTCCTTATCATCTTCATTATTAAAAAATTGTTTTAAATTTTCTAATTCTTTTTCTAAATACTCTCTATTTTTATTCTGAATTAGTAATTCAATTTTTTTAATATCAAACTTCTTATATTCATTATTAGAAATTGTTTTAGTAAAAGCATTTTCTATAATACTTTTAGTATTATCAACTTTACTCTTTATATTTCTATTAATAATCATACTTAAATTCATTATTGAAATAGGTTTTGAAATATAATCATCGAGACCACCTTCTAAAATTATTTTTTCATCTTCTTCCCTTGCATGTGCAGTAATCGCAATGATTGGAATATCTGTAATTCCTAATTCATTTTTAATCACTTTAGTTACTTCAATACCATCCATTTCAGGTAATTGAATATCCATTAAAATTAAATCAAATTCCTTCTCCATTACTTTATTTATTGCAACAATACCATTTTCAGCTATATCTACAGTATGCCCTAATTTTTCTAGAAGTCTTCTTAAAAATTTTCTATTAATAATATCATCTTCAACTAATAAAATTTTAATCGATTCTGTTTCAACTATCTTTTCTATTTCCTCAGAAATTTCTTCAATAAGTTCAACTCTTTTTAAAGGTAAAACAATTTTAAAATTACTACCCTCTCCAACTTTACTTTTAAGATTAATAGTTCCTCTCATCTTCTCAACCAACATTTTACATATACTTAAACCTAAACCAGTTCCTCCAAATTTTCTAGTATATGTACCATCACCTTGAGAATAACTTTCAAAAATACTTTCTCTATTTTTTTTTGATATTCCTATCCCAGTATCAATGATTTCAAAACGAATATCATCCGATTCAATGTTTTCATTAACTTTTGATACAACAATTTTTACAGATCCTTTAGAAGTAAACTTTACTGCATTTCCAATAATATTTATTAATATTTGCTTAATTCTACCTACATCACCTAAATACATATCATTTATCAACTGATACTCCAATATTAAATCGATATTTTTATCTTTTGTTCTATATAGAAAATTTTTATATACATTTTCTACTTCTTCTTTTAAATTCATTTCATTCTCAACCATATCCATTTTACCGGCTTCAATTTTTGAAAAATCTAAAATTCCATTAATAATATTCATTAATGATTCAGCAGAAGATTTAATTAATTTAACATTCTCTCTCACATTATCAGGTAGATCATCCATTAAACTTATTGAAGACATTCCAATTATACCGTTTAATGGAGTTCTAATTTCATGACTTGTATTAGCTAAAAATTCGCCTTTCATTTTATCATTTTTTTCTGCTAATTGCTTTGCTTTAATTAATTTCTTTCTTGCATTTATTCTTATTGTAGCATCCCTACTAACCAAGACAATACTTTCATTCCCATTTTCGTTAACTAATGAAAACTTTATTTCAATCCAAATTCCTTCGCCATTTTTTTTAATTACAAAATATTCATCTACTACATCATTGTTTTGAATTAATTCATTATATTTTTCCTTTAAATTTAATGTGTTTTTTTCATATAAGAAAAAATCAAACTCTTTTCCAATTAATTCATCCGCTTTATACCCAAATAGCAAATAATTAGATGGAGAAGCATAAATTATTTCACCATTTAAGTTTACTTGTGTAATTGCATCTAACATATTCTCTGCTAATAAATTTAAACTTATTTCACTTTTATTAAGTTTCTCCTCAATTAATTTCTTTCTAGTATAATCAAATATCGAAAGTAAATAATTCTCTTTACCATTTCTAAAAAATTTAATAATACCAATTTCTGTAAAAAATTTATTATTATTAATATCTAATATATATTCTTTTCTTTCTCTTTCTTTATAACTTTTTACATTTAAAATATCTTCAATTAAATTATTAATTGATTCTTCATTGCTTTTAACTATTTCCCCAATTTTTTTTCTTTCTTCAAACACTATATTAAAATGTTTTTCAATATATTCGTTTATCTTTTTTATTTCAAAATTTTTGTCTAATAAAATAATTCCAATATTTACTTCAGAAAACATTTTGTCTAATAACATTTTTTCTTCAATTATTTTTTTCTCGTTTTTTACTTTCTCAGAAATGTCATTAAAAAGCATAATATATTTTTTTTGATTTAAAAATTCCATTTTTACAATTTCAATATTAAACCAAATTTCATCATTATTCTGCTTATCAATTAAAATCCGTTCACTTACTGATTTATCTAATTTTAATTTATCAAGCATTTGCTGAAAATTTATTTTATTATTATCATTCATATGATAATTAAAAATGTTTTTCCCATAAATATCTTCAGAATAATTTCCAAGTTCTTTTGCCATAGGATTATAATGCTCTATTCCAAATTTATCATTTGTAATTACAATACCAATTGGTGTGTTATTTACAGCTTCAGTATATTCACGAAAAACTTGTTCTCGACTCATTATTTTTGTAATATCTCTAAATACTATTAAAACACCTAAACCTTCCTTAATAGGCGTGAATGAAGCAGAGATATATTTAAATCCCTTATTGGTATAAATAATTGAATTTTGAGGCAATCCACGTTTTAATTTTTTCTCAATAATTTTATTGTAATTAATTTCAACTCTTTCTTTGGTAAGTAAATCGTAAATTTTAAGCACATTATTAATTGATTCATTATAGACTTTACTATTTACTTCAATGGTTTTAATTGCATTTTCATTAATATATTTTATTTTAAATTCATTATCAATAATAATTAAATTTTCATTAAAGGAATTCATAACATTACATTTTTTCACATCAATTAATTGCATAATATCACCTATATTTTCCGATAAATCGATGGCTTTATTAATTTCATATTATGACCATCTAAATTTGTTATCGATTCTGTAACTCCAATAATTAAATATCCGCCATCTACTAAATAATTTTCAAATTTCTTTACTAATTTTTCTCTAGTTTTTTGATTAAAATATATCATTACATTCCTACAAAATATAACGTGAAATTTCTTTTTAAATTTAAAATCATCCATTAAATTAAATTTTCTAAATATAATTTCATTTTTTATTTTTCTATCTACTTTATATTCATTGATTTCTTTATTAAAATATTTCTCTAAATATTCATTTGGCAACCTCTCTAAACTTTTTTTAAAATAAACTCCTTTAGAAGCTTTATCCAAAGCTTCTAAAGAAATATCTGTTGCTAAAATTTTCTTGTCCCATATTTTTTTTTCAAAATATCCATTTAGATAAAAAGCTAAAGTATATGGTTCCTCTCCTGTTGAACATCCAGCTGACCAAATTCTTACATCATAATCCTTCACGGTAGTTTTAATCCAAGGTAAAATTGAATTAACCATATATTCATAATGTTTATCTTCTCTATAAAAAAATGTATGATGTGTAGTTATTTTATGAATAAATTCTTCATAATCCTTTGATTTCTTATTTTGTAATTTTTGATTGAAATATTCAGTATAATTTGAAATGTTTTCTCTTAAAAGAATAGATTGAAATCTCGAATCAATCATGCTTTTTTTACAATCTTTTAAACTAATTCCAATTTCATTATAAACAAATTTCTTTAGTACATTAAATTCTTCATTTGTTATTTCAATCATATTCCACAACCTTAATATTTACCGAAATCATCGCCTAAATCAATTTTAGCTTTTTTATTATTTGTAGTTTTAGTTCTTTTTTTAGTATTTCTTAATTCAAATGTAGATACTCTTTCGTTTAATATCTCTGCTTGAGAACTCATTTCCTCACTTGCTGCAGAACTTTCTTCTGCTGTTGCAGTATTTGATTGTGTAACATCAGTCACTTGTTGTAATCCTTCATTTATTTCTCCTACTGCTACTGCCTGTTCATCTGAAGCAATTGCAATTTGTTCAATTATTGTCGACACTTCTTTTATTCCTGTAACAATTTCTTTTAATGCTACTCCAGTTTGCTCAGCAGTTTTCGTACCGGCTTCAATTTTATCAATTGAATCCTCTATTAACTCAGTAGTATCTTTTGCTGCATTTGCACTTCTTCCCGCTAAATTTCTAACTTCTTCAGCTACAACTGCAAATCCTTTACCATATTTACCTGCTCGTTCTGCTTCTACAGCTGCATTTAAAGCAAGTATATTTGTTTGGAATGCTATATTATCAATTACTGAAATGATTTTCCCAATATTCTTTGATGATTTATTAATTAGATCCATTGCATCAATCATTTCATTCATTTTCTCTGTTCCTTCTTCAGCACTTTTTATTACATTATTACTCTTTTTATTAACATCTTTAGCATTTTCTGCATTTTTATTAGTTTGATCAGCCACATTTATAATTGAACTATTAATTTGTTCAATTGCACTTGCTTGTTCTGTTGATCCTTGAGATAAATCTTCAGCCGATTTTGCTACTTCATTAGAACCTGTAGCAACTTCATCAGCAGCAATAGTTATCTCAGACATAGCTTCATTTAAATTATCTAGAATTTGATTTAATGAAACTTTAATTTCTGCAAAATCTCCTCTATAATCATTCGATACCTCCTGATTTAAATTGCCATTTCCAATTTCTTGTAAAACATTTGAAATTTCATTAACATATCCTGCAATGATTGTAGTACTTTCTCCTAAACTATCATTAATTTCTTTAAAGTTTTTAGCAATTTCACTAGTATCTTCATCAAATTCTTCTATTCCAGTTTCTAATCTTAAATTACCTTTTAATAATTCATTTAAATTTACTACTAATTTTGAAACTTCATTATCCTGATATTTTCCTCTTTTTTCTAATAATCTTCTATTATTCTCAATAACTGTCTGATCACTAATTATTTCAAATGCACCAATTATTTTTCCATCATTATTTTTTAATGGACCCGAATCATAATTAACATCATAAATTTCACCATTGATATTTGCCTGCGTTGATGAATTAGCAACTCTATCTTGCTCTCTTGCTATTTTACAACCACATCTATCGGTATTACAATCTCCTGTATTAAATAATTCATAACATTTATGCATTTTTGCATTTCCAAGTGATTTTCCTGTCAAATTCAAACCAAAATCATTAACATATTTCACATTATCTTCTTCATCAAATATTGCTAGTGTAACTGGCACACTTTTTATTAATTTTTCAAAACTAACAGAAATAGTGTTAATATTATTCATTAAAACTTTCCAACCATTTATATATTTACTTTCATCTATTCTATCAATTAAATTTCCATGCATTATTTCATTACTTGTTTTTTCAGTTGCTGATAAAATATCAGATAATGTATCTCTCAAAACTAACACTTTATCTTTTAATACTTCGAAATTTTCAGCAATATCTTTTGTATCGTCATCGAATTCTGCTAATTCAGCTTCAAATATAAGATCTCCCTTAACAAGTTGCTCTAATCCTGCTGTTAATTTTTTCACTTCATTATCTTGATATTTTGCTCGTTTTTTATTTACTCTTTGATTATTTAATATTTCAGTCTGATCACTAATTATTTCAAACGCACCAATTATTTTTCCGTCAGTATCTTTCAATGCTGTAGAACTATAATTAACATCAAATACTTTGCCATTAATAGTTGCTTGAGTTTCTGAATTTGCAACTCTATTTTGCTCTCTTGCTATTTTACAACCACATCTATCGGTATTACAATCTCCTGTATTAAATAATTCATAACATTTGCTAGTTTTAGCATTTTCTAACGATTTCCCAATGTAATTAAGACCAAAATCATTAACATATTTCACATTATCTTCTTTATCAAATATAGCTAGTGTAACTGGCACACTTTTTATTAATTTTTCAAAGCTAACCGAGATATTATTAATATTATTCATTAAAATTTCCCAGCCATTGCTATATTTAGTATCATCTATTCTAGAGCCAAGATCGCCATGCATTATTTCAATACTATTTTTTTCAGTCTCATCTAGAATATTACTTAACATCTCTCTCAGTTCTAATATTTGTATTGTCATATTATCTTTATCAGATTTTGGAGCAATATTTAAATCTAAATCCCCATTAATTATTTTATTAATAGCTGTTTCTTGTGATTTAGAATTACTAGTAATTTCTTTTAAATTTTTTAACAATTCATTAAACATATTATTTGAATTTGTATTAATAGCAGTATTAAAATTTCCTAATGCAATTTCTTTAGTAATATTTAAAACTTCTTTCTCATTATTCTCTACTGATTTACTAATATTCTTATAAATTACCCATGCAATAATTAATGCAATTGCTAAACCAGCAAAAATTATTAAAACCACACCACCTGCTCCACTTAACTCTCTAATTTGAAAATAAACGTATATCATTTCTAAAGCAAATACTAATAATAATGTAAAAACTCCATTAAATATTTTCTTAATAATACTATTTTCCTTCATCATTTGTTTTTCCTCCCTCAAGAACTAAATTTTCATTTTCTTTAATTTCATTAATTTGCTCTTCTTTTAATAATTTTTGACAATCTAATAAAATTACTATTTGATCATCTTTTTCTTTATTCTTTGTTATTCCTGAAATATATTTATTATGAAAATCATTATTAAATCTAGGTGCATCTGAAATATTATTATTTTCTATTGCTAATACTTCTGATACAGTATCTACTATTAACCCTACTTGTTCTTCATGCATTTCTACAACTATTATGCATGTTCTATCATTATATTCTATCTGTTTTTTATTAAATCTTTTTCTAATGTCCATAGTAGGTATAATATTCCCTCTTAGGTTTATTACTCCCATTATATATTCAGGCTGGTCTGGCATTTTTGTGATTTTTTGAAATTGAATAATGTCATTTACATACTTTATATCAAGTCCATATTCTTCTTCTTCAAGCAAAAATGTTAAATATTTTATTATACTACTTTCCTCTTCAGCTTCATATATCTCATCCATACTATCAAAATCATTTGTCATTTCTTCACTCTCCTATGTTGATAAATCAGATGGATTTAGTATAAAACTAATCCTCCCATCCCCTAGCAATGCATAACCAGAAATTCCATTTACTTTCCTTGTAAAACCTGATAAATGTTTTACAACTACTTGCTGTTTTCCAATTATTCTATCACTGTGAATTAATATTTTCCTGTTTTCATTTTCAACCATAGTAATTATTCCACTATCATTACATTTTTCCTCATTAATCGCAAATCTTGTATTTAATCTCAGTAATGGATATACTTCATCACGTATCATTATCATCTCATTCCCATCACCATTAACAAATACTTTTTGATCAATCATTGCATATGATTCTATAATTGATACAGTTGGAATAATAAATATCGAATCTGAAACTTCTATTAAAACACCGTTAATAATTGCTAATGTTAAAGGAATTTTTATAATAAATTCTGTGCCTTTATATAGCTGGCTTCTTACTTCAACTGTGCCATTTAATGCTTTAATATTTTGTTTAACTACATCTAATCCTACTCCTCTACCTGATAATTCTGTAACAGATTCATTTGTTGAAAAACCTGGCTCAAATAATAACATATATATCTCTTCATCTGTATAATCAGTGCGTGGTTTTATTAACATTTTTTTATTACTGGCTTTATCTAATATTCTCTCTTTATCTAATCCACCACCATCATCTTTTATTGTTATTATTACATTCCCTGCTGTTTGTTTTGCTGCTAATGTAATATTTCCGATTTTAGTCTTATTATAGTTTAATCTTACTTCAGCATCTTCAATTCCATGATCAACTGAATTTCTAATTATATGCATTAATGGATCGCCTAATTTTTCAATTACATTCTTATCCACTTCTGTTTCTTCACCAATTATTTTCAGATCAATTTCCTTTTTTACTTTTTTACTTGTATCTCTTACTATTCTTTTCATCTTTTGAAATGTAAGTTTTAATGGAACCATTCTTATTGACATTACTGCATCTTGTAATTCATTAATTACTCGATTTAATTGTCTTTCTGCCATTGTCATTTCAACATCTGTATTTTCATCATTTCTTTCTTCATTTACCATTGATCCTGATACTACTAATTCTCCAACTAAATCCATAAGATAATCAATTTTTTCTAAATCAACTTTTATATTTGTACTCATATGAGATGCAACTTTTCTATTTTCTTTTACTGCTTTTTTAATATTCTTTACTTTCACATCTTCAATCACATCTTCATTAAAATCTTCTTCCTTTTCTAAAACATCTTTTTCATTATCAAAATCAATTCGATAATCATTGTATTTTTTCTCATTAATTTTTTTAAGTTCAAAATTTTTCAAAAATGCAATTTTCTCTACTGTTAAATTTACATATTCATGCTTTTTCTCAGTTTTAAAAATAAATGAAATACCTTTTTCTTTAATAAATTCAGATGATTCTGATTTTAAAATTTCCTTAGGATTTGAATAAATATCATTTCCAAAACTTTCAATTTTCTTTAAAGCAGTTAACCCCCTTATATTTGCCATTTCAATATCATCATAATATTGTAAATGTACAAAATAATTGGTATAATCACTTTTTTCCTTCTTGTTTGTAGAAGCAATATAATACTTAACTTCTTTTTTAGTTTTTTCTTCTGAAATTTCATTTGAATCTGGATTCATAAATTTTAATGATTCTAAATATTGCATTGCACTATCAATAATAGCTTCTGGATCTCCATCATCTGGGATTCCATTTTCAATTTTATTTAATTCTTCCTTAATAAAATCTATTGCACTTAATACAATATCTGCTAATATTGAGTAATCGGTTTCTACATCTTTATTAGCTCTAATAAAATCAAATAAATCTTCAATCTTATGTGCAATTCCCGCAATCGAATCATACATCATCATCATTGAATTCCCTTTAATTGTATGCATATTTCTAAATATAATATCAATATTATTTTCTAAGGATTTTGTTTCTTCGCTTTCTATTATAAGAAGCTCTAAACTATTAATTATTTCATATGCTTCAGATAAATATAACTCAACCATTGAATCATTTACTTTTCCACTCATTTTTTCGTTGACTAAATATCAAATCAACTTCCCCCTCTCTTTAATTATTTTTATATAAAAGATGCAATACCGCCTGTAAACAAACTATCCTCCTTTACTACTATTAACAATATTCTCTAATATATAATTATCATAATACTAATATTTTATATAATATATTCTTATTTCTTCTCAACATAAAGAAGATACAAAATATTTATAAATATTTTTAGAATATTCAGGCAAAATATTTGTTACTAAATTGTATCAAAAACCTGCATTACTTTTTCTTTTGCAAATGGTTTAATAATAAAATTCTTTGCTCCAGCATTTATTGTTTCTAAAACCATGACTTGTTGTCCCATAGCTGAAATCATTATAACGTTTGCATTCTCATCTAATTTTATAATTTCCTTTACTGCTGTAACTCCGTCCATTACAGGCATTGTTATGTCCATTGTTACAATATCAGGAGACAATTTTATATATGCTTCAATAGCTTCTTCCCCATTACTTGCTTCGCCAATAACTTCATAATCACTCCCATTTAACATCTGCTTTAATGAACTTCTCATAAACATTGCATCATCTACTATTAACACAGTCTTCACATTATCACTCCTTTAACAACTTAAACAATGTATTCGGAATTTCTGATAAGGGCTTTTGAATTTCTACTGCACCAATTTCATATGCTACTTTTGGCATTCCATATACTATACTAGTTTTTTTATCCTGACCGATAGTTTTAGCTCCATTATTTCTTAGATTCAATAATCCATACGCTCCATCTTTTCCCATTCCTGTCAAAATCACGCCAATTACATCTTCTTTTACATTTTCACAAACTGAATTAAACATAACATCAACCGAAGGTTTATGCCCATTTACGTTCTCACCATCATTAATAGATAAATAGTAACCTTTTCTAGATTTTTTTATTTCCATTTGAAATCCACCAGGGGCAATATACACATTATTTGGTTCAATTATCTGACCATTTTCAGCTTCAACAACATTTAATTTGCTATCCTTATTTAATCTTTTTGCATATAAATTTGTAAACACAGGTGGCATATGTTGCACAATTACTATTGGAGGAAAATCTTTTGGAAGAGATGTAATAATTTCCTTCAAAGCATTCGTTCCTCCAGTTGATGCACCAATTACTATCATTCTTGATTTTATAATTTCACGATCTACATTCTTATTTTCTCGACTCATACTTTCATTGTTTCTTATCGGAATCCTTCTTTGTTTAGAAACAACTCCAATTTTTATACTTTCTATTAATTTTTTAACAAATTTTCTTAAATCCTCAGGCGTTTTACCACTCGGCTTATCCACAAAATCTACAGCTCCTGCTTCTAATGCCTCAAATACTTTTTCATTAACCGAACTCACCATAATTACTGGAATTGGATATTGTGGTAATAATTTCTTTAAAAATTCAATACCATCCATTTTAGGCATTTCAACATCTAATGTTAATACATCGGGTTTTAATGATAAAATTTTATCTCGAGCTTCATAAGGATCTTTTGCAATACCAACAACTTCAATATAATTATCCTCATTTAGTTTTTCACTTAAGAATTTTGAAAACAATTTCGAATCATCAACAACTATTACTTTAATTTTTCGTGGACTCATTTTATCCCTACCTTTATAAATCAATTACTAATATAACTTTGCTTTCTTAAATATACCAAATTTTTGTATTCTTAAACATTATTAAAACATCATTTTTCTGTTATTTTTTTAACAATTAATGTTTTTAGGATATTTTTTAATTATCTCATTTTTATTCATTAAATACAATCCTTTAATTAATCATTATTTATACATTAATATAGTATTAAGATATCTAATATTAAAAAATCTGGAGATATTTAGATACGTCATGGCACCTTAAATTAGCTGAATTAATTGTCACTAGTTGTAATTCAGAACGCACTTTCCTAAACAAAAAAAATAATGTAATTTCATAAATCACATTATTTTTTATATAATTTTAATCATTTTCATCATTTTCATCATTTTCATCATTTTTTATCGTATATTTTACTTCTATTTCATTATCTTCATTTTTCATGGTCTCATTCTTATATTTATCAAGATTAGTTAATATCCTATTCATAAAAATAACAAGAATTATCGCATCATCAATAACTCCAACACCTAAAATATATTCAGGAATAATATCAATAGGCGACACTATCAAAACAATATATATTAAACTTTCTAATTTTTCATAAAATGAAATTTTGGTATCAAAAAAAAACTTTGGTAAATATCTAATATTTGCTAAACTTTTTAATCCTAGGAACTTAAACATATTATCACATCCTTATATATATTATAACATTTTTCAAAAAAAAAATCTTATCATATGATAAGAAATGTGATTTAGCATGTCTATAAGCCGAGTTCTGTATTAGACGATTATCTATCTAGGAGTATTGTTACCAATACCCTCAAGCGACCTACCATTAGGAGAAAACGAGCAATTTTCTTTTGATCCGTTTTGGTCTTGCTCCGGAATGGGTTTACATAGCCTCATAGTCACCTATGAGCTGGTGAGCTCTTACCTCGCCGTTCCACCCTTACCAATAAAAATTGGCGGTATACTTTCTTTTGCACTTGCCTTAAGGTTACCCCCACTGGCCGTTAACCAGATTCCTGCTCTATGGAGCCCGGACTTTCCTCATTCAAATGAATGCAATCATCTGACATACTAAATCAACATTATTAATATTACATCAATTCATATATTTTATCAAGCAATTTTTTATAAAAAAAGAATTGTAATATTATTACAATAGATATAGCAATATTTAGACAATAATAGAAATTTTATCTTATATTTTAGAATATCTATATAAAGAATCGATTAAATAATAGCTTTATAATTAAAATTATTTTAAGATATATTAGTAAAATAAGGAGTTAATTATGAAAAAACTATTTCCAATTGCTTTAAGTAGTGGCATAATTGCCGCACTTTGGGCAACAAGCAGTATAAATTTGCAAATGAGTACATTTGCCGGCTTTTTAGCATGGTCTACATACTTTGCGGCAGGCGGAGGCAAAAAAGGTTTTAAAATAGCAATTTTAAACAATTTAAGCGGTATTTGTTGGGGAGCTGTAGTTGTATTATTGACAACTTCTTTAACTCCATATATCGGAGATATCCCAGCAGTTGGTATTGCAACAGCAATAGGGTCAGCAATGGTTATTTTTCAATCTAAAATATCATTTCTTGACTATATCCCAGGTGCCTTTATAGGATTATCAGCATTTTTTGCTACTGGCTCAAGGTTTATGCCAACAGTCATTGCAATGATAGCCGGGGCGTTTTTAGGTGTAATTTCTGAAAAACTTGGTAATATCTTACATTTAGATTATCTAAAATCAAAAAAATAATATCCATTACTGAAAATAGACCACAAATAGTGGTCTATTTAAATTCGAATGGATTTACTATATTTTCTGATTTTATAATAGAAATATCATATCCTTTTTCAACACATCTCACTCTTAAAAAATTCTCTAAATAATCCGCATAAATATTTTCAGTTTCAAAATGCCCAGCATCAATAACATTTAAACCTAATTGTTTTGCATATTGTGCTTCATGATATTTAATATCACCTGTTACTAAGCAATTGCAACCTAGGTTGCTTGCTTTTTTTATATATTCACTTCCAGCACCTGAACAAATTGCAATTTTATTAATTTTCCTATCATTAGAGCGAATAAGTTTTAAATTACTAATTTTAAATTTATTTTTTACTAATTCAACAGTTTCATCTAATGAAACATTCTTGTCTAAATATCCTGTAATCCCAATCGAATATTTTTTATCATAATTTTCTAACCTAATTACATCATATGCTACTACTTCGTAAGGATGAACTTTTATCATATTTTTAATAGCAGTATCTAAATGTTCTTTATCAATTATTACTTCAATTTTTACTTCTTCAACATTTGATAATACATTTTCATTTCCAATATAAGGATTTGAACCTTCAAGCGGTCTAAATGTACCCATACCATTAGATGAAAATGAAGCATTATCATAATTCTCAAATTTACCTGCATGATTTTTAAAAAGCACATCTCTAACCTTTTCAGAATCATCAATAGGTACAAATACACTTATTTTATATAAATTATTTAATATATTATTATCAATTCCACTAACTCTATTAAGCTCTAGTAGTTTTGCTAAATACATATTTGTACCATTTTCCGAAGCATCAATATTGGTATGTGCAACATATAGATTAATATTGCTTTTAATCATTTTAATAATAAATTCTTGTATTTTATCATCAGTTGTAACTTTATTAATATTTCCAAATATAAGCGGATGATGTGTAACTATTAAATCAACATTTTCCTTTATTGCTTCATCTAAAACTTCTTCTGTAATTTCAAGTGCAACCATTATTCTATTAATTTCAATATTCCTATTTCCTATTTGAAAACCAACGTTATCCCAGTTTTCTGCAGTAACCAAAGGTGCAATTTCTTCAATAATCTTCGCAATTTTCTTTGAATTTACAAACATTTTCTTACCTCATAATATTGTTTTATTCTATCTTTAAATTGTTCTTTCCTTAATTGTGACATGCTACTACCATGACTTTCAATATCTTCAACTATTCTTTCAATTTTTTGGATCTTCATATCTAAAAAACTTTTTGAAATTTCCGGATTTTTATTAAGCATATTGAAACCAAACTCCAAGTTTAATTCATCATATTTTTGCGTTTCACCTTTTTCAGCAACTATTATTTCATAAAAGATATTATTCTCAAATAATAAATCTTCATCTATTATTCTAAATCCATTATTTAAAATCCATCTCCTTAATTCTTCCACACCATGCATAGGTTGAAGTATTAATTTATTGAGATATTTAATATGTTCTTTTCCATCAATTAAAATAGTTCTAATTAAATTTCCACCCATTCCAGCAATAATTGCGGTATTAATTTCTCCAGGTGTATAAGGAACTAAACCACTTCCAATTCTTAAATCAACTTTATTTAAAAATCCTTTTAAGGAAAGTTCTTTTTTTGCATTATCAAGAGGTCCTTCATTTAAATCAGAAGCTATCATTTTATTAATTTTGTTATTTTCTATAAGATATATAGGAATAAATCCATGATCAGTACCTATATCCCCAACAATATCATTTTTATTAACATAATTTGCCAAGATTTTCAATCTTTCAGAAATCATATATTCCCCCTTTTTCTTAAAAAAAATGGATTCAAAAACGAATCCATAGTAAAATATTTAATCTAAAAAATCTCTTAATTTCTTTGATCTACTCGGATGCTTTAGCTTTCTTAATGCTTTAGCTTCGATTTGTCTAATTCTTTCTCTAGTTACATCAAACTGTTTACCAACTTCTTCTAAAGTTCTTGCTCTACCATCATCTATTCCAAATCTTAATTTCAAAACCTTTTGTTCTCTTAAAGTCAATGAATCTAACACTTCATCTAATTGATCTTTTAATATTGCAAAAGCAGCAGATTCCGCTGGTGCTGGCGAATCATTATCTGGTATAAAATCACCTAAGTGACTATCTTCCTCTTCACCAATTGGAGTTTCTAATGAAACAGGTTCTTGTGCAATTTTTAAAATTTTCATTACTTTATCAACCGAAATTCCCATTTCCTTAGCAATTTCTTCTGGTTTTGGCTCATGGCCTAAATCCTGTAATAACTGACGCTGAATTCTAATAAGTTTATTAATAGTTTCAACCATATGAACAGGTACTCTAATAGTTCTAGCTTGATCGGCAATTGATCTTGTAATCGCTTGTCTTATCCACCATGTTGCATATGTAGAAAATTTATAACCTTTACGCCAATCAAATTTCTTAACTGCTTTTAAAAGCCCTAAATTCCCCTCTTGTATTAAATCAAGAAAAAGCATTCCTCTTCCTACATATCTTTTAGCAATTGAAACAACTAATCTTAAATTGGCTTCAGTTAACTTTTTTCTAGCTTCCTCATCGCCAGCTTCAATACGCTTAGCTAAATCGATTTCTTGTTCTTTTGTTAGTAATGGAACTTTTCCAATTTCCTTTAAATACATTCTAACCGGATCATCAACGTTAACACTTTTAGGAAGTGTTATTTCTTCTTCAATTTCCTCTTCTACTTCTTCTTCATCATTCTCCAAATTTCTAATTCTATCAAGTTCAAATCTTTCGTCATCTGTTAATTGGCTTTCTATAACATCTTTTTCAGTTAAAAGTTCAATCCCTTCAGCTTCAACAACCTTATAAATTTTTTGCTTCTCAGCATTTTTTAATTCTAGCTTATTAAGTTTTGCATCAATTTCCTCATACGATAATTCGCCTTTTTCAACACCTGTTTTAATAATTTCATTAATTACTTCTTTTTTCTTCTTTTCCATAAGCCACTTCCTTTCTAGCTTTCTAATAGCGCTTTCATATTTCTAATCTCTCTTTTAATACTTTCTTCTCTTAAAATTATATTTTCAATCTCTTTACTATTCTTTAAATTTTTTCTATATATTTTTAACTCATTTAATTCTTTTTTTAATAATTCAATTCGTAATTTTTCAATATATAATTTCATATCTCTTTCAGGATCTGAACTAATAATTTTATTATTAATCAATTTACTGCAAAGCTTGCTTTCATAAATTTCCAAATAATCATAAGCTTTTTCTAAAACAAATTCATTATTAGAGTGATAATAATTTTCTAAAAATCTAAAAATATTTAAAATACTTTCTGTATTAAATTTTTCAAAATCAAATTGACTAATTAAAAACAAATAAAACTTCTTGTCAATTAAAACAAATTGTAAAAGCTTTTTTTCAAATAATTGTAAATCACTATCTTTATTTTCAATATCATTATTAATTTTATTATTTTCTACTTGTTTTACATGTTTTCTTACAGATTTTTTTTGAGGATCAAACAATTCACTCATAATATCATGCGGTGACATTTCTATTCTTTTTGCAATGATATTTGTATAATAATTTTGAATTGAATAATCTTTAATATCTTTTAATATTTCCTTTGATTTAACAATAAATTCATGCAAATCATATTCTTTTGTTAAATCAAGTGGTTCCTGTAATTTATCTATTAAAAACAAATGGCTTGCTTTTGCATTTTTAATTTTTTCGTTGAAAGCATCTGCACCATTTTTCTTAATAAAATCATCAGGGTCATATCCTTTTTCTAATTCAATTACTTTTACTTTATCAATTTCACTACCGATATTTTTTATTGCTCTATATGTCGCTTTAAGTCCTGCAGTATCCGAATCAAAACATATTATTAATTCATTTACATATCTCTTAATTATTTTTGCATGCTGATTTGTAAAGGAAGTCCCTAAAGCAGCAACAGCATTTTTTATACCATACTTATGAAGCATAATAACATCCATATAACCTTCAACTAAAATAAGTTTTTCATTATTTCTAATATTTTTTCTTGCGATATTTAACCCATACAATGTTTCAGATTTGTTAAACACTAATGTTTCAGGTGAATTCAAATATTTTGGCGCATTATCCTTTTTCTCAATAATTCTACCACCAAATGCAATAATTTTCCCTTTTACATTAAAAATAGGGAACATAACTCTACCACGAAATTTATCATAATATTTATTACTTGCTTCACTTCTAGAAACTAATCCAGCTTTATATATAAGTTTAATTTCATATCCTTTTTGCAAAAGATAATCCATAACTCCATTCCACTCATTAGATACATACCCTAAACCAAATATTTTAATAATATTTTTATCAATTTTTCTTTTGCTTAGATATGTTAATGCGTCTTCACTAGCTCTAAGATTCTTATAGTAATAAATTGCTGCATCTCTATTTAATTTAATTATTTCATCTTTTTCCTTGTATTCAGTAGAATAATCTTCACTATTTTCAATATAACTAGATAAATCTAAATTTACGGCTTCAGCAATAAACTCAATTGTATCAATAAATTCAAGATTTTCCATTTCAGATACGAATGTAATAACACTTCCGCCTGCTTCACATCCAAAACAATTATATAATTGTTCATCAGTTGAAACAAAAAAAGAAGGTGTCTTCTCATTATGGAAAGGACACAATCCTTTATAATTTTTACCAGACTTTTTAAGAATCATATAACGAGATAAAAAATCTACAATATCTACATTATCCATTATAATTTTATCAATTCCTTGAATATATCTTTTAGACATTTTATCACCCATTATTATATTCTACATAAAATCAAAAAATCCTTTTTTTAAATCCAAACTTCTGGAACAAATATTTTTTTAAACTGTAAAATAGCATATCTATCAGTCATTCCAGCAATATAATCCTTAATAGCCTCATTATTATTTTCTTTTAAAAAATCCTCATATCGTTCAGGAGGTAATTTTGATGGATGTTCTGCAAAATATGCAAACAATTCTTCTATAACTTTTCTAACCTTTTTTTCTTCTTTTTTAGCAACTTCATTTAAATATACTTTTTCAAACATAAATTGCCTTAACAAATTAAAATATTTATCAATATTTTTGCTCATTTTAATATCATAAGAATCTTTACTTGATTCAATTACATCAATAATAAGTTTATTTATTCTATCACCATGTGTCCAACCTAATATATCTAAATATTCTTTGGGAAAAGAATCCATTGTTAAAACACCTGCTCTTAATGCATCATCAATATCATGATTAATATATGCAATTCTATCACTTAGTCTAACAATCTTTCCTTCAAGTGTTTTAGGTAATTTTTCCCCTCGATGGTTTAATATACCATCTCTTACTTCATAAGTCAAGTTAAGTCCATAATCATTATTTATTTTTCTTCTTTCTAAGTAATCAACAACTCTTAAACTCTGCTCATTATGAGAAAATCCACCATCATATATTCGATTTAAAACCTCCTCGCCACAATGACCAAAAGGAGTATGCCCAATATCATGTCCGAGAGCAATTGCTTCAACTAAATCCTCATTTGCTCTTAAAGCTCTTGCAATTGTTCTTGAAATTTGCGAAACTTCCAAAGTATGTGTCAATCTAGTTCTATAATGATCTCCTTCAGGTGCTAAAAAAACCTGTGTTTTATGTTTTAATCTTCTAAATGCTTTTGAGTGTATAATTCTATCTCTATCTCTTTGAAAATCCGTTCTGATTACACACTGCTCTTCATTAAATCTTCTTCCTTTTGAATCAGTTGATTTAGTAGCATACTTTGATAAGATTATATTCTCTATTTCAATTGTTTTATTTCTTATCATTAATTCACCTCGTTTTAAGTTGGAAAAAATAAAGGGTGCATAAGCACCCTTCTGTTTATTTCTCGTCTTCAATAACAGCTTGAGCTGCAGCAATTTTTGCAATTGGTACTCTATAAGGAGAACATGAAACATAATTTAAACCTAATTCATGACAATATTTTACAGATTCAGACTCTCCACCATGCTCACCGCATATACCCATTTTTAAATCTTTTTTAGTTGATTTTCCACCTTCAACAGCTATTTTCATTAATTTTCCAACACCTTTAAAATCGATTCTTTCAAACGGGTCATAAGGCAACACTTTTTGATCTCTATACTCTTCAATAAACTTACCTGCATCATCTCTTGAAAAACCTAATGCCATTTGAGTTAAATCATTTGTTCCAAATGAGAAGAACTCTGCGTGTTCAGCAATTTCATCAGCAATCAATGCTGCTCTAGGTATTTCAATCATTGTACCAATGTGGTATATAAGTTTATAATCAAATTTTGCAATAACTTCTTCTGCAATATCTTCAATTAATTTTTTTACAATTGTCATTTCACCAACATGACCAACTAACGGAACCATGATTTCAGGTTCAATATCAAAATCATTTGCTTTTGAAACTTCAATTGCAGCAATCATTATTGCTTCAACTTGCATTTCATAAATTTCAGGATAAGTAATTGCTAATCTACAACCTCTATGTCCTAACATTGGATTAAATTCACTTAATAATGCAATTTTATCTTTTAAATCTGCTACTTTAACATTAAGTCTTTCAGCTAAAACTTCAACGCCTTCCTCTTCTTTAGGTAAGAACTCATGTAATGGTGGATCTAATAATCTAATAGTTACTGGTTTTTCTTTCATTTCCTCATAAATACCTTTAAAGTCTTCAACTTGATAAGGCAATAATTCAGCTAATGCTTTAACTCTTTCTTCTTTATTATCCGCAACAATCATCTTTCTAACAGAAATAATTCTTTCTGCTTCAAAGAACATATGCTCAGTTCTACAAAGTCCAATACCTTCTGCACCAAATTTATTTGCAACTGCTGAATCTCTTGCATTATCAGCATTTGTTCTAACTTTCATCTTTCTTCTTTCATCAACCCAACTCATTAATTTTCCAAAATTTCCAGTCAATTCATGTTCTTTTGTTTTTATTTTCCCATCATAAACAAATCCAGTATTTCCATTTAATGAAATACTATGTCCTTCATAATATTTTTCACCATCAATAATGAAATATTTTTCTGATTCATTAACTGTTATTTCTCCACAACCTGCAATACAACATTTACCCATTCCACGAGCAACTACAGCAGCATGAGAAGTCATTCCACCTCTTGCAGTTAAAATACCTTCCGCTTGAATCATGCCAGTAATATCTTCTGGTGAAGTTTCAGTACGAAGTAAAATTGAGCTAATTCCAGCATCTTTCGCTTTAACTACATCTTCAGAATTAAAATATACTTTTCCAGTTGCAGCACCAGGAGATGCTGGTAAACCTTTTGCCATAATTTTCGCATTTTCTAATTCAGTTTCAATAAACTCCGGATGTAATAGTTGATTAATTTGCTCAGGTTGAATTCTCATTATCGCTTCATCAGTAGTAATAAATCCTTCCTCAACCATTTCAACAGCAATATTAATTGCAGCATCCGCTGTTCTTTTAGCTGTTCTAGTTTGTAAGAAATATAATTTTTCTCTTTCAATTGTAAATTCTATATCTTGAACATCTCTATAATGATTTTCTAAAATTTTAGTTGCTTTAATAAATTCATCATATGCTTTTGGCATTACTTGTTTAAGCTCATCAATCTCTTTTGGAGTTCTAATTCCAGCCACAACGTCTTCACCTTGAGCATTCATTAAAAATTCGCCGAAAACTTTATTTTCACCATTCGCAGGATTTCTAGTAAATGCAACACCAGTTCCAGAAGTATCTCCCATATTCCCAAATACCATTGATTGTACATTTACAGCAGTTCCTAAATCATCAGAAATTTCATTTGCTCTTCTATAAATTTTTGCTCTATCATTATTCCAAGAATCAAATACAGCTTCAATAGACATCATCAATTGTTTTTCAGGTTCTTGAGGGAAATCAAAACCCACTTCGTTTTTAAATTTTGCTTTAAATGCTTCAATAATTTTAGCATATTCCTCTTCAGATAATTCAGTAGATTTATCAGCACTCTTACCTACAGCTTCTCTCATAATCTCATCAAATTTATATTTATGAATTCCAAGCACTACATCCCCAAACATCTGAATAAATCTTCTATAGCAATCTAAGGCAAAACAAGTATTATCTGTTAATTTTGCTAAACCTTTAACCGATTCATCATTTAAGCCAAGGTTCAATACAGTATCCATCATTCCTGGCATTGATATTGCTGCACCAGATCTAACAGAAACTAGTAAAGGATCATTAATATCGCCAAGTTTTTTTCCAGTTTTTCCTTCAAGTATTCTTAAATGATCAAAAATTTCTTTTTCTATCTCGTCGCTAATTTTTTTGCCAACTTCATAATAATTTAAGCAGCCTTTAGTTGTAATAGTAAATCCCTCAGGAACTGGAAGACCAATTTTACTCATTTCAGCCAATGATGCTCCTTTACCACCTAAAAGCAATTTTTGTTCGATACCGCCTTCTTCAAAATTAAAAACATAATTACTCATTTCTTTCCCCCTTTATTTTTCTTTATCTACTCAGAATTTTATTCTGATTCTCTATATAAATGATTAAAAAATCATTTTGACATATTAATTTTTATTATATGATTCAATAATAATATTTGCAGTTTCTTCAACAGCTTTATTAGAAACATCAATTATCTTACATCCAATTTTATTATATATTTTGTGAGCATATCTAAGTTCATCCATAATTCTATCCATATTTGCATAATTTGCGTTACTTTTTAAACCAAGAGCTTTTAATCTCTCAGTCCTAATTTCGTTTAGCTTTTCAGGAGTATTAATTAGCCCGAATACTCTTTCAGGTTCTACTTCATATATCTCTTTTGGAACGGGAACCTCTGGAACTAAAGGAATATTAGTAATTTTTAAATTTTTATGAGCCATATACATGCTAAGGGGTGTTTTTGATGTTCTTGAAATCCCCAATATTACAATATCAGCTTTTTTAATTCCACGCACATCTTTTCCATCATCATATTTTACGGCAAATTCAACAGCTTCTACTCTTTTAAAATAATTATCATCAAGTTTATATATCAAACCTGGTTTCAAAATTGGATCCTTATTAAAAAGAACTTCTAAATCCATTAATACAGACCTCATAATATCATTATAAATAATTCTATTTTTTTCACATTCATTAATTAATAACTTTCTCAAGTCTTTCACTACAAGCGTAAATAAAATAATTGATTTATTTTTCTTTGCTTCTGCTACTACATCTAATATTTGATCTGATTGAGTCACATATGGAATCTTAATAATTTTGTAATTTACATCTCCAAATTGCTCAATTGCAGCAAGCGCTACTTTTTCAGCCGTTTCTCCTAGAGAATCAGATACAACATATATATTAAATTTTTCCATTTTTATCACCTCCATCTAAATTGATACCCAAATATCTCATCTATATTCACGTATTATCCAAATTATTTTCAGAATTTTCTGTTTTCTTGAAATATCCAACCTCTCTTAAAGAGAAGTTGAATTATTTATTTTATTTTCAATATATTCCACAATATCATCAATTTTTACTCTTACTTGCTCCATTGTATCTCTATCTCTAACAGTAACCATTTTGTCTTCTAAAGAATCATAATCAAAAGTTACACAACAAGGCGTACCAATTTCATCATGTCTTCTATATCTCTTACCAATACTACCACTTTCATCAAAAGAAACATTAAATTTTTGTGCTAATTTCACATAAACATTCTCAGCTTCTTCAGTAAGTTTTTTTGTTAAAGGAAATATTGCAGCTTTAAAAGGAGCTAGTTTAGGATCAAGCTTCATTAAAGTTCTAGTGCTATCATCTTCTAATTTTTCTTCCTCAATCGAATCAATAAGTATTGCAAGTAAAACTCTATCAACACCAACTGAAGGTTCTATACAGTATGGCACATACTTTTCATTTGTATATGGATCATTATATGTCATATTTTTTCCAGAAAATTTAGCATGCTGACTTAAATCATAATCTGTTCTGTCTGCAATACCCCATAATTCTCCCCAACCAAATGGGAACAAGAATTCAATATCTGAAGTTGCATTTGAATAAAATGATAATTCATCTGCTCCATGATCTCTAAATCTTAAACTAGACTCTTTAATCCCTGCATCTAAAAGCCAGTTCATACAGTTATGTTTCCAATATTCAAACCATTTTAAATCTTCACCTGGTTTACAGAAAAATTCTAATTCCATTTGTTCAAATTCTCTAGTTCTAAATATAAAGTTTCCTGGTGTAATTTCATTTCTAAATGATTTTCCTATTTGTCCAATTCCAAATGGTAATTTCTGTCTTGATGTTCTCTGAATTTTAGTGAAATTTACAAAAATTCCTTGAGCAGTTTCGGGTCTTAAATAAATATCAGAACTTGAATCGTCAGTTACTCCCTGCTTTGTTTTAAACATTAAGTTAAATTCTCTAACGTCAGTGAAATCTTTATTTCCACATTCACTACATTTTATATCATGTTCATTTATAAAATCAGTCATTTTTTCATTTGACCATCCATCTACAACTACTTCCTCACCATTTTTTTTGTAATATTTCTCAATAATATCATCAGCTCTAAATCTCGCATTACAAACTTTACAGTCTACCTGCGGATCATTAAATCCACCAATATGACCTGAAGCTTCCCATACTTGAGGATTCATCAAAATTGCTGAATCAAGTCCAACATTAAATTTTGGCTCTTCAATAAATTTTTTCCACCATAATTTTTTAATATTATTTTTTAATTCAACGCCCAAAGGACCGTAATCCCATGTATTTGCCAATCCTCCATATATTTCTGAACCTTGAAATATAAAACCTCTTTGTGCACATATTGATACAACTTCTTTCATAGTAATTTTTTCAGTCATTTTTTTCTCCTTGTACTAATTTTTAAACCAAAAAATCTCCCATCCCTACAGTTAAGTAAGGGACGAAAGACTATTTCCGCGGTTCCACCCTAGTTGATGCATAGCATCCACTTTAAAATTATTACTCAAAAGTTCCTTCATATGAGTTATAGATCAATATTCCACCATCATTGACTCTCTTTACTATAAAACATATTACTCATCTTTATCATCGTATATATAATTTAAGTTTAACAAAATACTAATCAAATGTAAACTGTTTTATTCAACTTTGTCTGGGTTTTCATCATCCATTTCAGCTTCATAAAATCCACCATCATCAATATCATCATCTTTCGTTTCAGTTTCATATATATCAGCTTTTTCTGTTTTTCTATTAATTACTTGGTTATATTTTTCTTTAGTATACTCTTTAATATTTATTTTTTCATCTTCCTCATTTACTACATAGATTTCACAACCAGATACAATTGCAGCAGTAATTCCAACTATTGCCGCAGTTGAAAATATAATACCTCCAATAACACCTGCTACCACAGGAATATTAATAATATTTTTTTCTTCTTTTTCAACAATTATTCTTGAAATTTTACCTTTTTCTACTAATTCCTTTATTTTTTTTATTATTACATTTTCTTCACTTTCTTCTTCACCATTTTCTAAAAGTACAATTGCTTCAAGAACATCTCCATCACATTTTAAAAGTGCTTCTTTCGCATCACTATAATTTGCTCCAGTTCGATCTATTACTTGATCAACCATTTCCAAAGTTAATTCCATTTTATTCCTCCTTAAAAATATTTAAAAATTTCAAACTTTTAAAATCACTTTTATCCAAATAATACGTTAAGTACTTATATAGTATTATATCCATTTTCTTTATAAATAAACTATTTATTTCAATATTAATAATTTGTGAAAACTCATTTTGTTCAAAATATTGAAATATTTTAAGTAATTTTAAACTTATATTTAAACTTTCATCATCATTGCATGCATCACATACAATTCCACCATGGTAAACATTGAAACCAATATTCTTATTTATTTCATTACCGCATTTTGAACAGTTATATAATCTTGGCTTATATCCTAAATTTGTTAACAATTTAAATTCAAATAAAACTTTTAAAAAAAGATAATTCTTATTTTTCAAACTATCTAAAGTTTTTAATAATAAAACAAACAACTCTTTTTCACTCTTCTTTTCAACTATTGATGATTCCACAAGTTCCAAAAAATATGACCCATATGATAATTTTTCAATATCCTCACGGATATAATAAAAACTATTAATTACTTCCATTGAATTAATTCTATTCCATTTCTTCCCAAGATACAATTCAAATTCTCCATAAAGAAATAAATTAGATGCACTAGAAACTTTTGATTTCGAGCTTTTTGCACCTTTGGCAATTGCAGTAATTTTTCCAAATGAAAATGTGAAAAGATCAACTATAACATCATTTTCTGAAAAATCTCTAATTTTTATTATTATTGCTTTTGTTTTTTTATACATACCATTACCCAAACTTTGATATTAAGAAAGTTGCCATCGAAAAATAAATTGTAAGACCAGTAATATCCACTGTTGTTGTAATAAATGGTGCTGACGCAACAGCTGGATCAATATTTATTTTCTTAAACACTAATGGTACAACTGTACCAATTGTTGCTGCAGTAATAATATTGGCTGTCATTGAAATACCTACTATCATACTTATTATTAATTCGCCATTTAAAATAAATGATGCTATTGCAACTAATATCGCACATATAATTCCAACTATAATTCCAACAGTTATTTCATGAAAAAGAGTAATTGGTATATCTTTTGTTTCAATACTTCCAACTGCAATATTCCTAACTGTAATAGTTGAAGATTGTGTTCCAACATTACCACCCATTCCAGCTAACAGAGGCATAAACAATGCTAATACAGTGTTTGCATTAAGGACACCTTGAAATTCTCTTACAATTGAAGCGGATAATAATCCACCAAAAACAGTAATTATGAGCCATGGTAGCCTAGATTTTGTTGAAGAAATAATGTTTTCAAAAACAGTATTTTCTTCACTTGTATCATTTTCAGTAGTACCAGCAAATTTCATAATATCTTCTGTTGCTTCTTCTTCAATAACATCAATAATATCATCAACCGTAATAATTCCAACAATTTTATCAAAATTATTTACTACAGGGACAGCCAATAAATCGTATTTTGAAACAACTTGCGCAACTTCTTCCTGATCATCATATACATTAACTGAAATAACATTTCTATGCATTATTTCTACAATTTTAGTGTCATTTTCAGCAAGTATTAAATCTCTAAGTGATAGCACTCCAACAAGTTTTCTTTGATTATCAACAACAAATGTATAATAAATCGTCTCTGCATCAGGTGCGTTTGATTTCAGATACTCCAAAGCTTCGCTTTTAGTAATATCTTCCACCATCGAAATAAATTCACCAGTCATAAGACCACCGGCAACATCAGATTCATACGCAAGTAGTTTTTTAATCATTCTTGAATCTTCGATATCCATATGTTTAAATATTTCAATAATACGTTCATCTGATAAATCTTCAAGTTTATCAACTATATCATCTTGTGACATTTCATCTAAAATTAAATGTTTTTTTCTATCATCTAAATCCTTAAGTAAATTCGAAAACGCTTTAGGTTCTAATTCCTCCAAAATTCCTGATGCAAATTCAACAGGAATCAATTCAAAAAGTGTATTTTTCTCTTCTTTATCAAATTCATCCATTATATCTGCTATATCAATATAATGAAGAGATTCTAAATACTCTAACAATGCATCAAATTCTTTAAATGCAATCAGTGATTTAATTTCTTCTAAAATTTCTATTTCTCTATTGTTTTGTTCCATCATATTATCACCTATTTATTCTAGATTTCTTAAATAGAATTCACTATTTCTCCAATCTTTTTTAACTTTAACCCAAAGAGTTAAAAACACTTTCATATCAAGCATTCTTTCTATATCTTCTCTAGCACTTTTACCAATACCTTTTAATTTTCTTCCATTTTTACCGATAATAATACCTTTATGTGATTTTTTTTCACATATAATTGTTGCATCAATATCAATTATTTTTTTATCAGTTCGTTCTTTCATTTTATCAATTTTTACAAAAACACCATGTGGAATTTCATCTTGTAAATACATTAATAATTTTTCTCTAATAAGTTCAGAAGCTATTTTTCTTTCAGTTTGATCAATAATCATATCCCTTGGATAATATTCAGGACCTTCAGGCATATAAGATTCTAATACCTTAATTAAACCTCTGATATTCGTATCATTAAGTGCTGAAATACAAACAATATCTTTAATAAAACTATAACCCTCATATATTTTCATTAACGTAACCAATTCACTTTTAGATACAAGATCAGTTTTATTTATTACCAATATCACAGGTACACTTACAGTTTTCAATATTTCAATAATATATTTATCTCCTGGTCCAACAATAGTTGAACTATCGATCATAAACATTACTACATCAACTTCACCCAAGGTGCTTTTTGTAGTTCTAACAAGTTGTTCACTGTATTTATTCTTTGGTTTATGCATTCCAGGTGTATCTAAAAATACTATCTGAGATTTTTTCCCGTTATATATTGCAGAAATCTTATTTCTTGTAGTTTGCGGTTTATCAGAAACAATTAAAAGTTTCTCCTGAATAATTTTATTAATCAGCGTTGATTTTCCAACATTAGTTCTTCCAATAATAGTTACGAATCCTGATTTGAAACTCATTATTTCAACTCCTTCAAATCTTTACCAGTAAAAGAATGAGGTAAAAGTTCATTAATATTTGTAATTACTAAACCATTTTTCCCATCAACTATAATATCAATATCATCACCAAATTCAACAATAACTTGTCTACAAATTCCACATGGATAAGTTAAATCACTATCACCTGTGATAGCTATTGCTTTATACTCAGTTTCACCTTCACTAACAGCTTTAAAAATTGCAGTTCTTTCCGCACAATTAGTAGCTCCAAGTGATGCAATTTCTACATTACAACCAGTAAATACTTTCCCATTTTTTGTTAAAAGCGCAGCACCAACTTTAAAATTTGAATATGGCACATAAGCCTTTTTTTGAGCTTCTCTTGCAATTTCCATTAATTCTTCGTATTTCATTTCTTTCCCCTTAATCAATCTTTACTTCCAAACTATAAGGAACAACCTGTATCCATGTTTTCCCTACATTCAATTTAATTTCTTCTCCATTAGAGTAAAAAATTGTTCTTGAACTTTCTGTTTTTTTCTCCCAAGTTACTTCAATATATTCACCATTAGTAAAATAAAGTCCACTGCCTGTTCCGACTATATCAATATCTCTTCTAAGCTTATCGTCAATAACTCTTGTTTTTGCAAACTGAACTAAAATATTTTTTACAGTTATTTCTTCATCATTGTTTTCATCAATATATCTTTTAGAATTTGTATATCTATAATATAAACCACTTTCAATATCATATCGATATTCAGAAGTATAACCTACTAAGTCTTTTCCTACGGGATCTTTATAACGTATTTTAATTATACTACCATTTTCACCATTAACCTTTGTATCTTCTTTATAAAAATCTAAAAATTCTATTTCACCATCTGTATTATATTTTTTTCTATTAGCTTCCTTTAAAATTGCATCTGAACTTGTATACATATTGTGTGGAATTTTTTTATGATCTACTCTCCAAAAAATATTTGCAGCACAACTCATTGCATCAATATCATATGAATTCAATCTTTTAATATCAGTTAATCCTTGTGGCGAACCACCCACATGAGTATAAAAAGCATTAAATTCCAAGCTTTTTTTAACAAAATAAGGCCTAGCACTTCTAACCGGACCAATACTATTTGGATATTCCGATTGAAAAATAGCCATATATCTTGTTATTGGACCTTCCGCTAAAATTTCAAAAACAATATCAGCTTGAGATAATCCAGCTTGAGGTCTTGCAGTATAAAAATTATCAAGCATAACAGCAAATGCTCTATTATTAATATTTTCCTCGTCAATTTCTTCACCTGATAATTTCGAATAAAATTTTTCTTCTACAATCTCGATTTCAGGTACTTCAATCACTTCATTAATTTCTGGCTCTACTTTTTCTTTAACTTCAATTATATTAACTTCAACAGATTCTTCAATTTTTTCAGGCTCGTCAGAAACCACAGATGAACTACTGCAACCTACAATTAAAATAAATAAAAAAATACTAATTAACAACATTAATTTTTTCATACTTATCTTTCCAAATCTACTTTCTTAAGAATTTCCTCTTCCTTTTCTCTCATAACAGCTTTATCTTTTTCATTCATATGGTCATAACCTAATAAATGTAAAACACTATGAACTGTTAAATATCCAATTTCCCTCTCTACTGAATGCCCAAAATCTTTAGCTTGTTCAATAGCTTTTTCACAAGAAATAACTATATCACCTAAATATAAATACTCTTCATCAAGCGCTTTTGAAATATCATCGTACATTGGAAACGAAAGAACATCCGTAGGTAAATTAACACCTCTATGTTCTTTGTTTAACTCTCGAATTTCATCATTATCAATAAATAATAAACTTACTTCAACTTTCTCAAATATATTTTCATAATTTAACGCCGCAGTAATACTTTTTTTCACAAGATCCATCAATTCATTGCTCACAGGTACTTTATTTTGATGATTGTTTAACAATATATTCATTATTTTTCTCTCCTTTTCTCTGCTTTATCATATCTATCAATAATACTTCTAACCAACTTATGTCGTACAATATCATTTGAATCAAATCTTGTAATATTAATATCTTTTACATTATCAAGAATTCCTATTGCATGTACAAGTCCAGAAGTTTGATTCCTTTTTAAATCAATCTGTGTAATATCTCCATTTACAACAACTTTTGACCCAAATCCAAAACGTGTTAAAAACATTTTCATTTGTTCAATAGTTGAATTTTGCGCTTCATCAAGAATAATAAATGCATCATCCAATGTACGGCCTCTCATATACGCAAGCGGTGCAACCTCAATTAGTCCACTTTCTCTATATTTCATAAAAGTTTTGGCACCTAAAATATTATAAAGTGCATCATAAAGCGGTCTTAAATATGGATCAATTTTCATTTCTAAATCTCCTGGTAAAAAACCAAGATTCTCTCCTGCTTCGACAGCAGGTCTAGTAATAATTATCCGGCTAACATTTTTATTTCTAAATTCTTTTACAGCTACTGCTACCGCTAAAAAAGTTTTCCCAGTGCCAGCAGGTCCTACTCCAAAAGTTACAACATTACTATTAATAGCATCAATATATTTCTTCTGTCCAAAAGTTTTTGGTTTAATGCTTTGTCCATGAGCATCCATACAAACAATTGTATCTTTAATATTATCAAGCTCACTAATTTCACCTAATTTAATCTTACTTATATAATAATTGATTTTTTGATCATCAATGACACCATCATGATTTACAAAATCAATTAATTTCTTTATTAAAACTTCTACAACTTCTTTATCTCTACCAATTAAAATAATAAAATTTTCTCTTATTGATATTTTCACATTAAACTCTTCTTCTATTAGCCCTAAATTTTTATCCATACTTCCAAGAATTTTATGAAGTGTTTCTGTGTTTTCAATAACCATTTTAATGTTTTCCAATAATATTTCCCCCTAACATTTACTAGTTTTATTGTATCACAAAAACAATTATTTTAACAAAATTACTTGCCTTTTACTAGACACAAAAGCCTGCAATATAATATTTACAGGCTTTAAAATTACATTAATTTTTCTTTTACAATTTTTGCTACAACACTACCTTCTGCAATCCCTTTAACTTTAGCATTTACTATACCCATAACTTTACCCATATCTTTCATTGAAGAAGCTCCAACAGCTTCAATTGCTTCTTCAACAATCTTTTCAATTTCTGTAACTGATAGTTGCTTTGGTAAATACTCTTGTAAAATTCTAATTTCTTCTAATGCTTCATCAACTAAATCTTGTCTTTCAGCTTTTTTAAAATCTTCAATTGCTTTTCTTTTAGTCTTTATTTGAGAAGCAATAATATCCATTACTCTTTCTTCAGGAACTTCTACTCTTTCATCAACTTCAATTTGTTTTATTGCAGAACGAAGCATTGTTATAACCGCTTTTCTAAGTTTTTGTTTTTCTTTCATAGCTACTTTTAAATCATCCATTAATCTTTTTTTCATATTTATTCTCCTTAATATTAACCCGGAGGCCACTGCATACTTCTTCCACCTACTAAATGTAAATGGAAATGATTTACAGTTTGTCCACCCATTAACCCGTTATTATTTATCACTCTATATCCATCCTCAGCGAGTCCTTCAAGTCTTGCAATTTCTTTTGCCGCTAGCATTAATTTACCTAGAAGCTCAACATTGCTTTCATCCATATAATTCAAAGACTGAATATGCTCTTTAGGAATAATAAGTACATGTGTTGGAGCTACAGGTTCAAGATCTCTAAATGCATATACATATTCATTTTCATAAACTTTAGTTGATGGAATATCACCATTTGCAATTTTACAAAATATACAATCACTCATTTCTTTCACTCCTTTTAATTACTTATATTACCAAATACTTCTCCATTTACAATAGTCTTCAAATCTACTTTTATAAATTCATTTGTTAAATCAACATCTGAACTCACATTTACCTTTAAATAATTTTCAGTAAGTCCACTAGCTATTTTTAAATCATCATTATATGCTTCAAATAATACAAAGTGAGATTTATTGATTTGAGATGACTTGTAAATATTTTCAAAATCATTAACAAGTTTTGTTAATATTTTACTTCTTTCTGATCCTAATTTCCCGTGAATCTGATTTTTCATAGTTGCAGCTTTTGTTCCTTCTCTAATTGAATATTTAAATACATGAACTTGACTAAATTTAATAGTTTTTACAAATTCACAAGTTTCATTAAATTCCTCTTCAGTTTCACCTGGAAAAGCAACAATAATATCAGTTGTTATTGCTGGTTCATCAAAATACTCTCTTAATAATTGTACCACTTTTAAATAATCTTTTGTTAAATATTTTCTATTCATCCTAGTTAAAATTGAATCCGAACC
>JAUCFZ010000101.1 GCA_030377915.1 Clostridiaceae bacterium HSG29 | reverse complement strand
TTGAGAAATTATTAAAATCAAATAAAATAGATATTAAAATAATACCGGTTCCAAGAAGAATAAGTGCTTCATGCGGCTTAGCTGGAAGATTTTTAAAAAAAGATTTTGATAATGTAGAAATTCTTCTTAATGAAAGCGAAATAGAATTTGAGGATATTTATTGAAATAAAATTGTTGAAAATGACCCTTTTATGGGTTATTTTTTTGTTTTTTTCAAACGTGTGACATTTGCAACATAAATAAATATTTATCAATGGTATTATCATGGTATAGTAAATTGATGAGAGAGGTGCAATATGGAAAATAAATATTTTAGTGTTAAAGAGAGTTTATATGATATTACAAATAAATATGAAGAAGCAATTGATATGCTTGTATCTGTTGGTTTTGACAGTATGAAAGATGAAAGTCAAAGAAGTACAATAGGTAAGTCAATTACTTTGGAAATGGCGTTAAAAATGAAGAAAGTTAATGTTGAAACTTTTGAAAAACAGTTAATTGACATTATTGAAGAGAACAAAAGACATTTTAATGAATTACTTGAAGAGAAAAATGAAAAAAAAGATGCTAATGTAAAAATAACTGGAGTTTTACCATGTCCTGTAAGAGTTCCATTAATGGAATCTTTAAAAGAATGGTTAGATGAAAATGAAAAAGATCTTGATATGAAAGTTGATTATGAGTTAAAGGCAGCATCAGTTGGTGTTGATTGGATTAAAGATTCACTTGAAAAATCAAATGATGCAGATGTATTATCTGATATTTTTATTTCAGCTGGATTTGATTTATTCTTTGATAAAGATTTAATTGGAAAATATAAGGATGAAAATATATTTGAAGATATTACAGGATTTGAAAATTATAATTCGGATTTTGAAAATGAATATATAAATCTTAAAGATCCAGATAATCAATATTCAATGATAGGAGTTGTACCTGCTGTATTTTTAATAAATACTGATGAACTTGACGGAAGAAAAATGCCAACTTCGTGGGAAGAACTTTTAACTGAAGAATATGAGAATAAAGTTAGTTTACCAATAGGAGATTTTGATTTATTTAATGCAATTTTATTAAATGTATATAAAAAATATGGCGAAGATGGAATTAAAAGATTAGGTAAAAGTTTACTTTCTAGTATGCATCCTTCAGAGATGGTTAAATCACATATTAAAAATATTCAAAAACCAATTGTTACAATTATGCCTTATTTCTTTACAAAAATGACTAAAAGAGGCGGTCCTATGGAAGCTATATGGCCTGAAGATGGTGCAATATTAAGTCCGATATTTATGTTAAGTAAAAAGGAAAAAAATGAAAAACTTAAACCTATAGTTGATTTCTTTGCTTCAAAAAATGTAGGAGAAATACTTTCACATAATGGAAAATTTCCAAGTGTTAATCCGAATGTTGACAATATGATTTCAAGTGAAGATAAATATATGTGGCTTGGTTGGGATTATATAAAAGGAAACGATATTGGAAATTTAATAAAAAAATGTGAAAAAATATTTAATGATTCAATTGGAGGTATGTAGTTATGAATTTAGTTACAGTATCAGGTCCCCCTTCATCTGGTAAAACAGCGATAATTATAAAAACAATTGAAGCTTTAAAACAAAGAGATTTTAAAGTTGGAGTTGTAAAATTTGACTGTCTTTATACTGATGATGATATTTTATATGAAAAGGCAGGAGTTCCTGTAAAAAAAGGTTTATCGGGTTCACTTTGTCCAGACCATTATTTTGTTAGCAACATTGAAGAAGTAGTTGAATGGGGATTAAAGCAGAAGCTTGATGTATTGATTACTGAGAGTGCTGGGCTTTGTAATCGTTGTTCACCTTATTTAAAAGATATTAAAGCAATATGTGTAATTGATAATTTAAGTGGAATTAATACTCCTAAAAAAATAGGACCAATGTTAAAATCAGCTGATATTGTTGCAATAACAAAAGGTGATATTGTATCACAAGCTGAAAGAGAAGTTTTTGCATCAAAAGTACATTTAGTAAATCCAAAAGCAATAACAATGCATATTAATGGTTTAACAGGTCAAGGAGCGTATGAGCTAAGTACACTTCTATATGATGAAAATGAAAATATTACGACTGTAAAAGGTAAAGAATTGAGATTTTCAATGCCCTCAGCTCTTTGTTCTTATTGCTTAGGTGAAAAAAGAATTGGTGAAGATTATCAAATGGGAAATGTAAGAAAAATAAAGCTTGGTGATTTAGATGATTAAATTTAAAAATATTGAAAATATGACAATTAAAGAACTTGAAAATAAATATCCTTTTTCATTATCCTTTTATGAGAATAATAATTTAAATGTTGAAGGATTTAATGATTTAACATTTATAGAATATTTAAATCATTTTTCTGAAGATGATATTGAACAATGGGTAATAGACATTGAAAAAATAAAAAATGATTTTATTCATTATTTAAATGAAATGATGTTATTTCTTGGAATTAAGGAAGATGAAGGAGTTGATTCTCTTACTATTGTTGCAGGAAATGATAAAAGTGGAAATAAAGAGAATTTTAATGAGTTTACAATAAATAAAGGTGAGATTGTTTCTATTGTTGGACCAACTGGCTCAGGAAAAAGTAGGCTTTTAGCTGATATTGAATGGACTGCAAATAGAGATACTCCAACAAATAGAAGTATTTTAATAAATCATAAAAAACCAGATATGAAATGGAGATTTTCATCATCAAATAAATTAGTTGCACAATTATCTCAAAACATGAATTTCGTTATGGATTTAACTGTAAAAGAATTTATTGAACTTCATGCAAGAAGTAGAATGGTTGAAAATGAAAAAGAAATAATAAGTAGAATTATTGAAGCGGCAAATAATTTAGCTGGAGAAAAATTTGATTTAGATACATCGATTACTAATCTAAGTGGAGGTCAATCGAGAGCGCTTATGATTGCTGACACAGCTATTTTAAGTACATCGCCTATAGTTTTAATAGATGAGATAGAAAATGCTGGAATAGATAGGAAAAAAGCTTTAAATTTACTTGTTAAAGAAGATAAAATCGTTTTAATGGCAACTCATGATCCTATTTTAGCATTGATGGCTGATAAAAGAATTATTATTAAAAACGGTGGTATAGCAGGAACTTTAGAAACAACAAAAGATGAAAAGAAATTGTTAATTGAAATTCAGAAAATGGATGATATTATTAACGGATTAAGATTAAATTTAAGAAATGGTGAAACATTGGAAAATACTATATTGTTAAAGGAGAATTATTATGCATGATGGATGTAGTGGAAGTTTTGAAAGTGGTAAAGAAGTAGTAAACAAAGTAAGATCAATGGGGTTTGCAACACAATTTATGCCAATGCCAATGACAATTGATTGCGTTGAGTGTGGGAAAGCATTTGAAATGAATACTTTTGAAGATAAATGTCCTCATTGCAATATGGTATATGCAGTTGTTCCATGCCATGCATTTGATCCTTCTAATGTAAAAGCTGCAGGGATTGACTATTAAATGAATTACTAAAACCAGATATTATTCTGGTTTTTTTTTGTAAAATTTTATGGTACAATTAATTAAACAAAGTCGAAATATTGATCTTACAGGGAGGAAGTGTAAATTTGAAATTACGCAGTAAAATTTTAATTTTAATTATATTAGGGGTTATAGCTCTAGGAGTTGAAATAGGATATTTTGCACAAGATAGGATGGGCGAAGAAGTTGTAAAAGCTGCTCAACAGAAATTAACAAGTGATTTAGCACTTGGTAGAAATTATTTAAATGAAAAATATCCAGGCGCTTGGAAAGTTCAAGATGGTAAACTTTATAAAGGTCATGCTATTATGAATGATGATTTTACGATTACTGATAAAATTGGAGAACTTACTGGAGATACTGTAACAATTTTTATGGGAAATACACGAATTTCAACAAATGTAAAAGATGCTGAAGGAAATAGAGCAGTTGGAACTGTAGTTTCAGAAAAAATTGCAAATATAGTTTTAAACGAAGGTGAAACTTATGTTGGAAAAGCAAATGTTGTAGGAACATGGAACCAAACTGCATATGAACCAATAAAAAACCGTGAAGGGGAAAATATTGGAATATGGTATGTAGGTGTACCTAATACTTATTATGATGAACTTGTAAGTGATTTTTTGAAAAACATTAGTTTAATAATTGTTATGGGTTTAGTTTTTATTGTAGTTGTTTCGAGTTTAATTTTAAATAAACTTTTGAAACCGCTTTCGATTTTAGAAAAAGCAACTTATAGAATAGCAGATGGTGATTTTACAAATAATGTAGAGATAAAATCAAAAGATGAACTTGGAAAACTGGGGGATGCTTTTAATAAAATGACTAACGATATAAGAAAAATTCTTACAGAAGTTAGTAGTACAGCCAATATTGTATCTGACTCATCGAAAGAATTATCTAATCAGTCAATTGAAGTTTCAGAAATTTCAAATGAAATAGGAAGAAATATTGAAGAATTAGCAGAAGGTGCTCAAAATCAAGCAAAAGAAGCTGAAAATGGTTCTGAAATGATAATTGGTTTGGGTAATTTAATTAATAAAGAGCAAAAATATATTGAAGAATTAAGTAATTCATCTAAAAGTGTTAATAAGTCAATTATTGCGGGGTTATCAGCAATTGAGGAACTTATTAATAACACAAATGAAAGTTCTACAGCTGCAAAAGAAATTGTTGATGTAATTAATGATACTAATAGAAGTACAAGTGAAATTGGAAATGTAACAACTGTGATAGCATCAATTGCTGAGCAAACAAATTTACTTGCTTTAAATGCTGCAATTGAGGCAGCAAGAGCTGGGGAACATGGAAAAGGATTTGCAGTAGTGGCTGATGAAATTAGAAAACTGGCTGAAGAATCAACAAATTCTACAAGGGAAATTGACAATATTGTTACTGAATTAACAACAAGTGTTAATAATGCTGTTAATAAAATGAAAACTATTACACTTATATTTGAAACACAGACAGAAAAAGTGAATGAAACTGAGAATAAATTTGCTGAGATTTCAGAAGCAATAAAGGTAACTGAAGAAATTGTAAATGAATTATTTGTTTCTAGTTCTAAAATGAATGAAAATAAAACTAAAGCACTTGAAGTAATTCAGAATGTTTCAGCAATTGCTGAAGAATATGCTGCTAATACAGAAGAAGCTGCAGCATCTACTGAAGAACAGACAGCTTCAATAGATGAAATTTCAAATTCAAGTGAAAAGTTATATGATTTAATTAAAGAACTTGATGAATTTATTGCAACTTTTAAAATTTAGTTTTTGTTAAGTTAGTATCAATTGTTGAATACTCTGAAATATAGTGTACTATATTAATATGTGATTTAACCATCTCTGAAGGATGCATACTAGAAAGTAAACTTTTACCTAATCTTTTAATTCCATCTTCGCCATATTTTTTATATACATTTAATAAAATTGCATTAAATAAATCAAAAT
>JAUCFZ010000100.1 GCA_030377915.1 Clostridiaceae bacterium HSG29 | reverse complement strand
TTCTGTTTCATAAATTCCTTCTTTCTTTAAAAATAACTTAGAAAATAATATTGCACTTATAAAACCAAAACTATCAACTATTACATCAAATAAAGATGAAGATCTGCCATCAATAAATCCTTGAAACGTTTCATCTGATATTGAAATAGATATTCCAAACAATACTATTATAAGCAACTTTCCTTCTAATGATTTATATGCTAATATTCCTAAAACTGCATAATTAAAAAAATGTGCGCATTCTCTTAAAAGCCCATGTTCAATTTTAATGCTAAATAAATTCTCAATGAAAGCTAATACTCCTAACGATTGATTCGATGAGTTAACAGCATTTTGGCTTGAAAAATAATATATTATAATTATCCACAATATCATAAACACAAAATACTTTTTATTTTTAACCTTTAACATCATCTGTTTTCCACATATTCATAAAAAATACTACAAACACACCTATCATTAAACCAAGTACTAAAGCTATAGCTAAATTCAATTTTTTGTTTGGACTTACCGGATTATCAGATGCATAAGCTTTTGAATTAATTACAAGATTCATTTCACCCGCTTCAACTGATTCAGTAATTTTTGTTTCATTATATTTATTAAGAAGTAATTCGTAAGTCTGTCTTGCATTACTAACTTCATTATTTAATAATTGATTTCTATGATTCATTTCTATATACCTAACTTGTAAATTTTCCAGTTTTTCTGTTACATCTGTAATTTTCCCGTTTAGCAACTCTAATTCTCTATTGTATTTTTCCTTAATAATATCTTTTGCATTAATATAACCTTGAAGAGTAATAGTTAAATTATTTCTTTGACTCATTAAATTCAAATAATTTTCATTATATATTTCTTCTTTTAAATTAATATTTGACATATCACTTATTGTTAATCCACTTTCGGATAATATTTCTCTTAAAATATCATCTCCAACTACATTTTTATTCACTTCTAATTTTTTATTTGTTTCCGAAATAACTTTTTTAACTTCATTCAATTTACTCTCTGTAGTTTTAATATTAATATCATTATTTATAACACTCGCATTATAATCAAATTCAATAGTTTCTAATTTCCCCTGATATTCATTCTGTTTACTTAACAATATAGCCATTTCGTTTCTAACTGAATCTATATTCTCATTTTCATTTAAAAATTCTTCATAACTTTTTACCGAATTTTCTAATTTATCCTTTTGTTCATCTACTCTAATTTTTAAAAACTCAACTGATTGATCTGCATTGTTTTTATTAAGATTATTTATAAACTTTATAAATGAATCTGATACACCATTAGCTATGCTACTTGATGTTTCTGGAGCACCACTTTTTACTGTAATCTCAAGTAAATTAGTATCCTTTATTATTGATACACTTATCATTCCATTTAATCTGTCAATCGAATAATTTTCTTTGCTTAATTCCAAGCTTTCAATTACATCATTTAAAACTTCAGGTGATTTAATTTGTTGTTTATAAGTCTCTAATGTATTTAAAGACTGAATAGATAAATTATTAATATAGTCTTGCATACTTTCTATATTTGTATCAGTTACTTTTGCAGTTACATTTCTAGCTAACAATGTTGTTTTTGATTCATATACTGGTTTTTGAATATAAAAAGTGAACGCGAATGCAAATAACAATGTAATAATTGTAATTCCTGCAATAATTTTTTTGCCTTTTAATACTACTTCTATTAATTCTTTTATTGATATTTCATCATAATCATAACTCTGATTGTTTTCCATTATTCCTCCTAATTTTATAATATCTCAACCGTATTATAACATAGTATTTCATAAATTTAAATGCATTCAAAAATAAATTAAAGTATCATTTTTGACACTTTAATTTATAGTAATTCATTTTATTATAACGCAATACTTATCTTGCTACAGTTTTATAAAACTCATCAGATTTATAAGAAGGTTGATTTGAATAATCCTCGATATTATCACCATAAATTTTATATGATTCACTAGAACTAAGATTTCTAAACTTTACTACTGCTTCATGTGAATTAATAAAACTTATACTACTCGCATTAATATACTCCGGATCATCATCTTCATCAGTATATTTCAATCTGAATTTCGACGAAGAAGTTGATGTATCAACGTTTACATTAAATCTAACATATACGTAGTCATCAGAAATGAAATGCGCATCTGCAAATTTCATTTCAGGAAATTCATTACTAGTTCCTTTTAATGTAAAATTCAATTCAGAACTATTAGTTTCACCATTTAAATCAGAAACCGAACCATTTATAACTTTTAAATCATATTCATTGCCACTTAATAATTTATCGCTATCGTCTAATATTAAAGTCACCAATGTAGGATTATCAGGGTCAATAAACTTATCCTCAATTGATCTTGATGGATTACTTATAATAATTCCATTAAAATTATTTGATTCATCCACTGGATTATTGAAATACACTAATACCTCGCCTTGATTTTTCGCTACAGCCGCTTCAATTTCTAATCCAGCAGCTTCAACATAATTTGAAAATGGAATAACTTCTTCCTCTAATTCTCTTTCATCAAATCTATCTTTAATATCTTTAATTGTTAATTCATAATCTTCGTCTTGATCAATATTTAAAAATTCAACATCAATTTGTCTATATTTTAATTCTTCAATACCTGTGAACGTAGCATTAAATGCCCTTGAATAATTTATATTATTTTCTTTTCTTAATAAAGAATAATTTGTCTTATCTAACGCTGAATCTGAAAGATCTTCAGAAAAAATTATTCTAATATATTTTTCATTTAAAACACGTAAACTATCAATTTCTAATTTATTATTTTCTTTTCCATTTCCAATAAATGCCTTGCTTTCGTTATCACTAATTTCGACACCATATCTACTAGATAAATTTTTATCTAATTTTAAAATATATTCTGAATCCTTATATAATATTTCTTCAGTTAACCATAATGTTATACCATTATCTACAGTACCCATTTTTTCTGCTTTGATTGTGTCAAATCCGCCTTCTACATATAATTCATCATCTTCATATATATCATAATAAAGTGATAGTGCCGCATTCATCGTAACATCTTGAGTGAAATATACATTTATTTGACTCTTTGATATAACTTCAATATCGCTAATCATAAAATAATTACTTTCAATAGGAGTTGATTTATATCCAATAAATTCATTTTCTAAATTATTGACAACATATCCGTTTTCATCTTCAACTGAAACAACTGTCAATGTATAACTACTAGAATCTACACTTTTTTCATTAGTTATAGTTACATCATTTCCGCTAATATCATAATCTAAAACTTCAAGATTATCTATATCAAGCACCACATTTTTAATATCTTCATTAAATTTAACTCTTGTTTGCGTCTCTGATATCGCAACAATACTACTTATTTCAGTTACAGTTTCGTCTGTTTTTGAAATAAGCATTTCATCTACAACGTCTTGAGCAACTATTCCGCTTTTAACAAGATCGTCTATCATATCTTTTCTATTATCAAGTGTTGTATATAGCACATCTACTACAGAACCTCTTAGATAATTATCTTCATTTTTTTCATCTTTACTTTCAATCAAATTATTTTCATACGCAACATTCTCTACTTCTTTCCATTCATAATCAATATTTAATGCATTAAGAACCATTGCATAAAATTCTCTTTCACTTAAATACTCGTCAGCTCTAAACGTTCCATCTTCATACCCTTGAATTAATCCAAATGCTTTTCCATAGCCAGTATATGGTGCATACCACTGATCACTATCAACATCTGTAAAATTATTTGCTCGAAGCAATTCAGCTTTATCTAAAACCAAACTCTCTTTTCCAATTAAACGAACAACAAATGTAAATGCTTGAGCTCTTGTTAATTGATTTTCTAATTGATAATCATCATCATAGCCTTTTAAAATTTTTAATTTATTAAGTTCATCCGCCTTATTTGCAGCAAACCCAAAAGATAACGAACATATCAATACCACCGACAATATTATTAATACTTTTTTCTTCACAATATCACCTCATATTTTATTTTTTAATTGTTTTCCTATTTTTCAATTATATCACTTTAATAGTAATAATCATATTATTAATTATGATTGTAATTTATTCTTAATATTACTTATCTATTACCATTTATTTTATACTTCGCTATACCCTAGACCAATTAAACTCCACATCAAAGGACTTGTTGAAACTGTACTATCATTAAAAAAAGAAACCACAATAATTACAGCAATTGAACTAATTACTATAGATCTTATATATAAATTTTCGTTTTTTTTCTTTAAATTAATATAAATTATATTTATTAATATATACATATACGCTAAAAAAACAGGAAAACCAAAATTTACTAGATATTGCAAATACATATTATGCGGTTTATCTACAATCATATTTTTGTAATATAAAAATTTAGCTTTATAAATATAATCATCTTGTGGGAAAGCAATTGCATATAAATCCGGACCATAACCTATAAATATTCTATCTTTAATTAAAGGGATGCTCCTAGACCAAATATAAATACGATCCGATCCTATATTCTCATACCCTTCAAATATTTTAGCATAAGGTTTCATTTCTGTTGTTGTAAATTTACCCACACCATTAATATATTTTATACCATTTTCTGTAGAGGCAAAATTCCATTTTTTTCTGTCAATTTTAAATTGCCAAAAATCAGATCCATTATATTTTCCGACACTAATAAAGATATTTTCCATATCTCCAATTTCAAAATGATAAGCACCATCCTTAAATTTAGGTAAAATATTTTTCTTATCTTCAAGCACTAACCCAATAGGAGATCTTTCAAACATTAATAGTGAATATTTATTCTCATTATATGTAATAATTATTCTATCTTGTGTTGTTTCAATATTCATTAAATTATTATATGGAATTTTTTCCATCTTAAAAATACTTAAAAATCTATTTTTTATTTTATCATCCGTTTTATTATTAACTGCTAATGTAATACCAATAATAATTATAAGTAAAAAAACAAATATATATTTATACTTCCAAATTCTTTTAATATTAACCAAAGTAATTACTATAAGACCTAGCACGACACCAAGCATACCGGAACGAGAATATGAACCAAACATAGAAATTAACATTAATGGTAAAGCAATAAATGATAAAACTTTATTAATTTTATTTCCACTAAGTATTATAGTGTTTATTGCTATAATAATCAAAATTGACATTATAACACCAACATAATTCGGATTATAAACCGTCAAATAAACTCTACCTTCAGATGCTTCAAAATTAATATTAGCATTTTCACCTACTGAATTAAATATAATTTTTTTAAACCATTCCATTCTAAATATATCAATTTTAAAATATTGTAAAGTTCCTATAGTTCCTAAAATAATACCTAAAATTAATAGTATTCTTATAAAGAAGAATACTTCAATTTTTTTACTTTTAATTATATATATAATATATAAAGTCATA
>JAUCFZ010000099.1 GCA_030377915.1 Clostridiaceae bacterium HSG29 | reverse complement strand
TCCCCATAGACTATGATAGCAATTTGATACAATATGTGAAATTGAAATCGCGGTTATAGAAAGATATTTGGTAACCACAATTTTTTTTAACCTTAATTTCAACTCTCACCTAAAAAATTATATCATATTTTTTACAAAAATAAATGCTAAATAACTAATAAAAACTATAGGTGCAAATGGAAATCTAATACTTTCACTTACATTATATTCAAGCAATTTCATATTTAAGACACAACTTTTAAAATACACAAACAATTTTTTAAAATCACTAAATTTCCTGTTTTTAATAAGTAAAAATATTGAATAAATTCCACCAATAAATACAGATATAATAATTATCATGAAAACATACTGATATCCTAAAACAGAACCAATGGCCATAAATAATTTTATATCCCCTGCTGGTAAAAAATTCATTAAGAAAAGTACATATAAAGCTATAAACGGCAATATTATCCCTTTTATAGAAAATATAAATCCAGCAAAATTATTTAAATATACATTATAGCTTAATCCAAAAATAATTGAAATTAAAATTAATTTATTACTAATTTTTGAATATTTAATATCGTTAATTGCTGCACTTAAAATAAATAAAAATACAAATACTAATTTAATATACATATATGACTCCTTAATGCGTTCCATAACTATTATAATCATCACTTCTTTTTTCATTTGGATTAAAGAATATTATATCTCCATATTCAAAATTAAAATTCTTTATTTCTCCATCAACATTACATTCCTTAGTTTTATTAAAACCTTCAATTTCAAACATATTTGAAAGAGGTGCATTGTATTTCAAATTATTTCCTAAACTATTTGCATCTTTTTCTGTTTCAATCTGAAAATTAACTAAAATATATCCATCTTTTTTAAATACATCTTCAGTGAAATCTATTCCATTATTATCTTTTGCATATTCATTTAAGTCTATATCATTATCAATTACATATGTGTTATTTGGCAATTTATATTCACCATACCACTTTTGTTTTGCTATCTCTACTCTAGTCTTATTAATTGTATTTGGTAATTCTTTTTCATATTCATTAAAAATTCTTAAATATTTTGTTAAATTAATCTTATCAGCATATCCAATATTTACTTTTTTAGTTTTTAATTCATATTCTGTAATATTATATATCTCACTAGTTTTTTCATATTCCTTTTCTTTTATATCTCTATATGGGTTTCCTACTTCTATTTCATATTTAAATTTATCTTTTAATTCTTCTTTTATATTATTTAAATCAATAAGATAACTATTATTATCTTTATCTGCCACTAAAGACCATAAACTAATATTGTTATTCTCTATCCCATTTTTATCAAAATAACTAAATATTGGAGTTATAATTATTTTATCTCCATCATTAAAATAATTTCCAATTGTTTCAATTTGAAATCTGATCTCATATCCTGTTTTTATACTCCCTGCATTTTCATAAATCGGATGACTCCCAGGTATTATTGGTAGAAAATATTTCTCATTTGTTTTTATTTCATTACCATTTTCATCATTACTTCCTATTGGATAAAAATGCCCATCTAAATGCTCATAACTTCCTTTTTCCTTTCTAAATACTTCCTCCCAAGTTGGGTAATCTGCAATATCTGTTATTTTAAAACCATATAATCTTCCAATAATCTCTACTTCTTTTTCATCTTTAATAATATATTCATCTTTATTTAAATTTGCTTTAACTAAAATTGATTCATCATTCTTATTTGCATTTATTGCAGTTGTTCTTGTTTCCATTGTATATAATCCTTCATCTACCCATATTGGCACATATATATCTGTATCTTTTTTTAATACCTCAATCCATGTGTTCTTCTCTATAAATTTATCTAAATCATCTATTTTTGTATCAAAATAAATATCAAAAGGAAATTTTATTTCTTTCTTTTTTATATATTTATCATATTCTTTATTTCCATAACCTAAAATATTTTTATGTTGCCCTTTTGTACTATATCTTAAAGTAGTATCCATTCCTAAAATTATTGAATTATCTTCAAGTTTTGCATTTATATTTTGATTAAATTCATCACCTATTGTTGAAAGCAATAATTCAGTATATATTGGTGTATGCACTGTTACATCATTAATATCTATTTCTTTTTCTATATTTATCCCTTGTTTTGGATTTAATGACTCTAATCTTTTATATTTGATTTTTCCTGTTGAAGAATAATCACCATTTCTAATACTAGAATCAATTAATAAATCATTTTTATATAGTACATTTTCATTAACTATATCTGCTTCTGGCACCAATATTGGTGAAGGACAATTTGAAATAAATTCATTATCATTCATAATAGTATTTCCATTAAATATCAATTTATCATTTTTAACTATATAATTGCCTACAGCTTCTTCAGCATAATCTTTCCAATTAACCGATGAAGGTACTTCTCCTTTATCAACTTCTTTTGTCCCCAATGTAATAATTGAATCATATTGTGGAATACTTACAATATTATCATTATTTTTCACATCAATTACTGGAAAACTATAATTTGATGGGTAAATTTCAATTTCACCATCATTTAATGTTTCATTTTCAATCAATGCTGAATCTATACCATAACATTCGAAATTATTTATTTCATAATAACTATAATTTCTTGAAATTGTATATGTTTTAGTTATTGTTGTTTCATCTGTTTTTTCCTCTTCATTTTCAATCCATTTTTCTATATATTTTCTTTTTATTTTAATTTCATAATCCGAACTTGCTTTAATATTTGAAAAATTATAATCAGTTAAATATTCATATCCAAAGACATTTACATATAATTTTTCTGAACTAGGAATACCTTTATAAACATCAAATTCATTAATTTCTCTATCCATTGCTTGAATTTCTCCAATAACTTCTTCTTCATTAATATTTTCTTTATAATAGAATTCAATTGTTATTCGATTCTTTGAATTATCTAAATCAGATATTTCATAATAATTTCTCATATCTGCATTTTCTGTTTTAAATTCTTTAATTTCATCATTATAAACAACTTGTGATCCAATATATTCATAATTAGTTAAAGTAATATTTGAAATTCTATCATTTATTTCATTAAAAAATAGTGTTTCTTCTTGAAACACACTACCATCTTTATATCTTATATGTTTTACTGTTACTTCCGTATTCATCTCCTCAACGATAGCATTAACAATATCATTATTTAATGCCACATCAATATACCATAAAGTATTATTGGCATTATGCCATAATCTTGCCATTCCTCTACTAACAGCACTATAAGGTGTCGTTACATGAATATACTTAAGCCATTCTTCTTCATTTACTAATGAACCATCAAAATAATCACCATGCTCTTCTTCCATGCTTAATAGAAATTCATCCATTAATAAATCAATCAATTCAGGGTTTGAATTTTTAACCGCTGTAAAATCAAATGATGTTGGCGCTATATCAGGATTGCTTTCTTTCACTTCTTCTTTTTTCCATGGTTCTTCAATCCAAATTTTATCATTAAGTTGTCTTCCATCTATTCCACTTACACCATCAGTATCATAAGAATAATCAGGATTTACCACTCTTTCTCCTAAAAAATTTATTCCCGAATATCTATATTCTCCATCTTTAAAATTATTTCCTTTAAATTTATTAGTATCATAAATATTTTTAAAAATAGAAGTATTTAAATCTTCAGCATCAGAATAAGCAAATATTTTTTTATTTTCAAATAATTCCTTATTAAGATCAATAAATAAATTCGAATTAATTTTATTCGAGAATCTATTAAATAAATCAATTTTTCTTATTTCATTTATTTCTAAAATGCCATCATCTCTTGAATCTAAATTTGAATAAAACGGTTCATTAATGCCAAATAACTCATTAATTGAATTCTCTGCTTCTATTATTTTTTTAAGAAACTCAATATTTTCAATCGTTTCATTATTATCAGGTATAACTATATTAAGTTCTATTGAGAACGTAAAATTAGAAATTACAATTAATAAAAAAACTATTAAAAATATTTTTCTAATCATTATTTCTCCTCCAAGCTGCAATTTGAATTAATGCATTCCCACTATAACTTATTACTTGAACTTCATTTCCATCTTGCCATTTATAAAATGTACTTTTTAAATTATCTCTACTACCATTTTTTGTAGAAACATATTCCATAATTTCTTCACTTAAAGAAATTCCTACTTTTTTATCAAGAAATGCTTTTGCTATTTCTCGTTGCTTATTAATTATTTCTTCATCTCTGCTATTAACATCAATTATTATACTAAAATTAACCCATCCGTCCTCATCAATTTCTTTTTGAGAATAATCATCAACTTCAAACAATGGAAATTCTGAATCATCTACTTCATAAGTATCTGTTTCAGGATGATAAATCACTTCTATTTCAGTTGATTCTAAATCAGGTATTTGTCTTGCTTGTTTATCTATTATTCTTCTTATTACTGCAGTTCCTTCCGCTCTTGTTAATGTCTTTTGCGGTTGATATGATCCATCTGGATATCCTAATAATATTCCATACTCATATGATTTTAATACTTTGTTTTGCTTATTAATTGCTATTTCATTAAAATCATTAATTTTACTTTTTATTTTATTTTTATTACTTTCTATACTTTCCATTTCCTCATTAATATCTATATAACTAGCAATTATTTGTGCCATTTCTTCTCTTGTTATTCCTTTTGTGTAATCTGTAAATGTATTTTCAGATATATAGTTTTCTATTATCGCTCTTTCAATATATGGTTCTGACCAATGTCTGCCTTCTACATTAACATATTTTACTCCTGAACTACTTATTACTAATTTAATGAATTGCTCAACGCTTAAAGTTCCATTGGGTCTAAATGTTCCATCAGGATATCCATCAATTATGTTTCTTGAAGAATCAGAAGCATAATTAAGATCATCTTCAAACCAATCATTATTTGTTACATCTGAAAAATTACATTCACCAAACGAAAAACTTAATGACATTATTACTATAGTAGCGAATATTATTAAAAACTTCTTCTTCATTTTTTCTCCTTGTTTTTTTATTGTTTAAAAATATATTCATTATCTGAAATATTTATCACATCATTATTAGATATTCTAGCTAATTTATTTTTTTCTAGTAAATTACCATTTAAATAAGTGCCATTAGTTGAATTTAAATCTTTTATAAAAAACTCTTTTTCATATTTAACAATTGCAAAATGCATTTTGCTAATTCTTTTATCAGAAATATAATAATCACAATTCTCTTTTTCTCTTCCAACAATGAAATTCTTATTATCAATTAATATCTTCTCTTCACTTCCTTCATCTTTAAAAAGTAAATATGCTTCAAACATTATTTTTTCATTAACTTTATTGTTTTTTAATTCTGTCTTATTATCATCAAAAGCATTGAAACAAGTTTCATCAGAATTATAAAAAATTTCTGATTCTTTTTTTATTAGTGATTTATCATTCTTTTTATCTTTTGGTTTTATTATCTTCATTAGGTCATAATATTGAC
>JAUCFZ010000098.1 GCA_030377915.1 Clostridiaceae bacterium HSG29 | reverse complement strand
CTCACCTCACACCACCCGGTAGAAGCTCGGAAAATTGAACCAGACGAGACACTGTACAGGATATTCGCGGCCGACAATTTTACTTAATTTGAGCACCTTGGGTAGCGAACATCCTGCCAGTGCTCCGTGACGTTCCACAATTTTATTGTGCAGATTCTTTGCGAAGGCTAACAAAATCGATTTTAGAAAAAGTCAAGAGAATCACGAATTACCAGATGGATTTTCAATGGTTATTTTGACCATAACTGGAAAAGTATATTGAACTGTTTCTTTTTGGAATTGATCCCGTGAACAAAAAACAAAGCTACAAATCTGAAAGAAAAACATGGAGATAGAGTTTGGCATAGTGCTCTTTTGGTTGTTTTTCCTTCTCTTGTTACGCATTAAATGGTGGTCCGGCTGGGATTTCCTCTTTTTTGGATGCGCTGTACTAATCTGCACCTTAGTGACAGCATTTGGAAACTCTAATCCTAAACCAATTGATGACTTGATGGCTCCAGTCGGCATTTTAATTGGGATAGCAGGTCTGGTTATCGGATTCATCATGTTGAATCATAAACGCATACAAACTGGTCTTGGATCTAAATATTAATACGCAACAGGCATAAAACATCTGCGGAGTTTGTACTTCATCCCTCACCTCCCGGCCTAATCGTGCGTGGAACCAGACAAGCACTGTACGGGATATTCGCGGCGGCATTTTTTGATTAATTACAACGTCTTTGGAGGCGAACATCCCGCCAGAGCTCCGTGACGTTCAATTGCTTTGCTAGATTGATTCTTCGCAACTATATTTTTATACGACATCAAAGATCCATAGCTGGAAAAGTCAAACAAATCACGAGGCTTCAGGGGGATTTTCAATGACTACTTTAATCACAACTGGAAAGAGCTTACGGGCCTGATTCTTTGCGAGTTCTAAATCCGCGAGAAAAGAAACCGAATCTGGCAAAAGTGTTCGGCTTATTTTCATTCTTTTCCCACGAGCACTGAAAACGATAGCTGGAAATCACACGCTTTCTGATTCTTTTCGAGAAGCTGATTCTTCGCAGTTCTCAAAACAGAAATGGCAGATTCTCACCTCAAAAATGGCAGATTGCGTAAGATCTTTCTCTCATCTCACACCACCCGGTAGAAGCCCAAATTGAACCAGACGAGTCACTGTACAGCATATTCGCGGCGGACAATTTTACTTAATTTGAGCACCTTGGAAGGCGAACACCCTGCCAGTGCTCCGGGACGTTCAGCTGATTTGATCTGCTGATTCTTTGCGAGGGAAACTCCAATAACACGACTGACGCAATCGCAGACAATCGGAATTCTTCGAGAGGAAACTCCGGCGACAAAATTGAATAAATCTCAGACGGTTCAGATTCTTCGTGAGTGCTAAACCTGTGAACACTGAAAACGATAGCTGAAAATCAAACGCTGGACTGATTCTTCGCGAGGAGATCACCTCTGGAGAAACTGACGAGGGCAAAGTCAGGCCATCTTTTCCGCCATCCCAAGAAATTGAACAATTCAGATTACTTACCAAAATAATACAAAATCCCGCGCGATCGTTCCCTCACCGCACGCACCCGTCGGCAGCGTAAGATGTGTATAAGAAAAAGACAATAGAGTGCTTGCAATAAATCGTGGAGAAAATGAAAAGATATTGAAAGTTGATGTTAAAATTGAAGAAGAGGCATTAATTAAATATCTTGAAAATAAAATAATTAAAAATAGTAAATCAATATTTCATGAAACTTTAATTGAAGCTATAAAGGATAGTTATAAAAGACTTATTTATCCATCTATTGAAAGAGAAATAAGATCAATTTTAACTGAAACTGCTCAAGAGGAAGCTATTGAAGTGTTTGCAAGAAATACTAAATCATTATTAATGATTCCGCCTATTAGTGGAATGAATGTTTTAGGTGTTGATCCAAGTTTTAGAACTGGATGTAAATTAGCGGTTTTAGATAAATATGGAAAACTTTTAAGTTTTGATACAATTTATCCTAATGCTCCTCAACATAAGGTTAAAGAATCAAAAGAAGTATTAAAGAAAATAATAAAAAAATATGATATTGATATTTTATCAATAGGGAACGGTACTGCTTCACGAGAAACAGCTCAAATCGTTTCAGAGGTTATTTCTGAAATTGAAGAAGAAGTTGTATATACAATTGTTAGTGAAGATGGCGCTTCTGTTTATTCTGCATCAAAACTTGGAACTGAAGAATTTCCAGATATTAATGTATCTATTAGAGGTGCTGTATCTATTGGAAGAAGACTTCAAGATCCATTAGCTGAACTTGTTAAAATTGATCCAATGAGTATTGGTGTTGGGCAATATCAGCATGATTTAAATAAAACTAAATTAGAATATTCATTAACTGGAGTAGTTGAGGATTGTGTTAATGGAGTAGGTGTTAATTTAAATACTGCTTCAGCAACATTGCTTAGTTATATTTCGGGAATTTCAGGTGCTATAAGTAAAAATATTGTTAATTATAGAGAAGAAAATGGTGAATTTAAAAGTAGAAAAGAACTTTCGAAAGTTAAAAGACTTGGACCAAAAGCATTTGAACAATGTGCAGGATTTTTAAGAATTAGAAATGGTAAGAATATATTTGATAATACTGGAGTTCATCCGGAAAGTTATAATGCGACAAAAAAACTTCTTAAAATTCTTGGTTATAGCGAAACAGATGTAAAAAATGGAAAAATAAATGAAATTAGCAATAAAATAAAAGAAAAAGGTGGATTTTTAGAGATTTCTAAGGAATTGGATGTTGGAATACCTACTTTAAATGATATTGTTAAAGAGTTAATTAAACCAGGTAGAGATCCTAGAGAAGAAATGCCTAAACCAGTATTTAAAAGTGGTGTTTTAAAAATCGAAGATTTAGAAATTGATATGGTTTTAAAAGGTACTGTTAGAAATGTTGTGGATTTTGGTTGTTTTGTAGATATTGGTATTAAGCAAGATGGACTTGTTCATATTTCTGAATTAAGTGATAAATTTGTTAAAAGATCTATGGATATTGTTAAGGTTGGAGATATTGTAGATGTTAGAATAATTGATATTAATATTGAACGACAACGTATAGGTTTAAGCATGAAGAAGACTAGGGGTTAAAATGACGGATGATTATATATTGGTATTGGGAGCTTCTGTTGTAGATATTTTTGGATTTTGTGATAATGAATATACATCGTTTGATTCGATTCCTGGAATTGTAAAAGTTTCTTTTGGGGGAGTGTCAAGAAATATTGCAGAAAATTTAGCAAGGATGGAAATAAATACAAAATTCATTTCAGTTCTTGGAGATGATGAAATGGGTCTTCAAATGATTTCGCATGCTAAAGATATTGGATATGATGTTTCAGACTCATTAATACTTGAGAATAATAGGACGCCTACATATTTAGCTGTTCTTAATGAAAACGGAGAAATGGTTTCAGGAATAAATGATATGACTAATATTAATAAATTAGATGTAGAGTATTTAAAAACAAAAAAAGAAATAATTAAGAATTCTCTTTATGCATTTGTTGATGCAGATAATCCTGAGAATCTTGAATATTTATTAAATGAATTTAAAGATACAAAATTCATTTTAGATCCAATTTCTGCTGTTAAAACTAGAAATATTTTACCTTTTATTGGAAAATTTCATACGATAAAACCTAATAAATTGGAAGCTGAAGTGATTTCAGGAATGAAAATTGAAAATGAAGAGGATTTACTTATTGCAGCTGAAAGGATTCATGATTTAGGTGTTGAAAGAATGTTTATTACACTTGATAAAAATGGTGTGTTTTATTCAGATGGAAAAACTAAAGGGTTATTAAAAGCATTGAATCCAACTGTGAAAAATGTAACTGGTGCAGGAGATTCATTTGTAGCAGGTATTGGTTATGGATATGTTAAAAATTTGGAAATTGGTGACATTGCAAAAATAGCTACAGCTATGGCATTTATTACAATTTCTGATAAAGAAACGATTCATCCGAATTTGAGACTTGAGAAAGTTCTTGATAAAGTGAAAAAAATCAATTGGGAAGAAAAGAAATACAATTAATACTTGGAGGTAAATATGTTGCTTTTAAAGAATTTAAAAATATATACAATGGAAAATGAAATTATTGAAAATGGTTCTATTTTAATAAAAAATGGGAAATTTGTAGAAATAAGTGAAATTGTTGATGTGAATGAAAGAGAATGTGAAGTTTACGATATGAAAGGAATGATTGCAACTCCTGGATTAATAGATGCACATTGCCATTTGGGAATGTTTGAAGATGCAATAGGTTTTGAAGGTAATGATGTAAATGAAATGACTAGTCCTATTACTCCTGAATTAAGAGCAATAGATGGAATAAATCCAATGGATAAAACATTTACAGAAGCCCTTGCTGGAGGAGTTACAACAGTTTCAACAGGCCCGGGAAGCGCAAATGTAATTGGAGGGCAATTTGCAATTATAAAAACATATGGTGTATCAGTGGATGAAATGATTGTAAAAGCACCTTCGGCAATGAAATGTGCTTTTGGAGAAAATCCAAAAAGAGTTTATAATGCAATGAAAAAATCACCATCTACAAGAATGGCGACTGCTGCTGAATTAAGAAAAACATTATATGAAGCTTTAGAATATGATACTAAAATTAGAAGAGGCGATGATGGAAAATTTGATTTCAGATTAAAAGCAATGTTACCAGTAATACATAAAGATATTCCGTTAAAAGCGCATGCCCATAGAGCAGACGATATTTTAACTGCAATTAGAATTGCAAAAGAATTTGATGTTGATTTGACATTAGATCATTGTACTGAAGGACATTTGATTGTTGATATTTTGAAAAATGAAAAATATCCTGCAATTGTGGGTCCTACGTTTGGACATAGATCTAAATTTGAATTGAAAAACAAATCATTTACAACTCCGGGAATATTAAATAAAGCTGGAGTAAAAGTTGCAATAATGACGGATTCGCCAGTTATTCCATTACAACATTTGAATATGTGTGCAGCATTAGCTGTTAGAAGTGGAATGGATGAAAATGAGGCTTTAAAAGCTATTACGATTAATCCAGCAGAAATTTTAAAAATTGATAATAAAGTTGGAAGTATAAAAATTGGTAAGGATGCAGATTTAGCAATATGGGATAATCATCCATTTGATATTCAAGCTCGCGCTATAATGACTGTGATAAATGGAGAAGTTATTAAGAATGAACTTGAGTAGTATGGATAATATTTATATTAAAGGCGGCAGAGCTCATTTTAATGGAGTGAGTATTCAAAGTAATGTTGGATTTTCAAAAGTGAGTTTTGATAAAAAAAATGAACAATTTATTATTAGAAGTGGTAGATATATTAAAAGCGATACAAAAATTAGTAAAATAATAAATTTTATTTCTAAAATTCCTTTTTTAAGGAGTTTTATTCTTTTTTACAATTTGATAAAAAATAATAAAAAAATGGTTTTAAAAATAGTGGGTATATATATAGTATTATTAATTGTACTATTTA
>JAUCFZ010000097.1 GCA_030377915.1 Clostridiaceae bacterium HSG29 | reverse complement strand
TAATGTAAAGGGGTGAAATAATTGGGACTTTTAACTTTTAAAGGTGGAATTCATCCACCACACGGTAAGAAATATAGTGAAAAGAAAGCTATTGAAAAAGCCGATAATCCAAAAATTGTAAAAATTCCACTAAGTCAACATATTGGTGCACCTTGTAAACCAATCGTTGAAAAGGGAGATGTTGTAAAAGTAGGTCAAAAAATAGGAGAGCCTTTGGCCTTTGTTTCTGCACCAGTTCACAGTAGTGTTTCGGGTGTTGTCAAAGCAGTTAAAACTGAAAAAATAGCTGGCGGAATGGGAAATTGCGTTGTTATTGAATCAGACGGAAAATTTGAATTATCAGAAGAAGTTTCTCCAAAAGGAACAATTGAAACATTATCTGGCAAAGAAATACTTGCAATAATTAAAGATGCTGGTATTGTCGGAATGGGTGGAGCAGGTTTTCCAACTCATGTTAAATTATCACCACCACCAGATAAAAATATTGATTTATTAATATTAAATGGTGCAGAGTGCGAGCCATATTTAACAGCGGATCATCGTTTAATGCTTGAAAGAGCAGATGATATAGTTTATGGTTTAAAAGCATTAATGAAAGTTTTAGATGTTGAAAAAGGATATATTGGTATTGAAAACAATAAACCTGACGCAATAAAAGTAATGACTGAAGCTGCAAAAGATGAGAATATTATTATCCAACCATTAAAAACTAAATATCCTCAAGGTGCTGAAAAGCAATTGATTAATGCAATTTCAGGTAGAGAGGTTCCTTCTGGTGGCTTACCAATGGAAGCTGGCGCAGTTGTTAATAATGTTGCTACTGCATATGCTATTGCTGATGCAATTAAAACAGGTATGCCATTAATTAAAAGAATTTGTACTATTACTGGAAGTGCTATTAAAGAACCTAAGAATTTAGAAATTCTAGTAGGTACAGAACTTACAGAAATAGTTAATCAATGTGGAGGTTTTAAAGAAGAACCTGGAAAAATTTTACTTGGTGGACCAATGATGGGTAGAGCTACTTCATCAATCGATGTTCCTTCTACTAAGACAACTTCTGGTATTTTAGCGTTTAATAGAACTGATGCAGTAATAGACGAACCTTCATTATGTATTAAATGCGGTAAATGTGTTGAAGTTTGTCCAATTAATTTATTGCCTGTATATATTAGTGCAAATGCAGAAAATGGAAATTTTGAAAAAGCAGAAAAACTTAATGCGATGGATTGTATTGAGTGTGGATCTTGTTCGTTTATATGTCCTTCAAAAAGAAGATTATTAGAAGGAATTAGATTAACAAAGAATAGAATTAGAAGTAAAAAACAGAAATAGTTAGGGGGATTATATGGAATCAAAATTAATAGTTTCATCATCTCCTCATATTAGATCGAATCAAACTGTTAAATCTATTATGAGAGATGTTGTTATAGCTTTAGTACCGGCTACATTATATAGTGTGTATATTTTCAGAGTAAATGCGCTAATAACAATTCTTCTTGCAATTATCACGGCTGTTGCTACTGAAGCGGTTATACAAAAAATAAGAAAAAAACCAATTACTATTTCAGATTGGTCTGCGGTTATCACTGGTTTGTTATTAGCTTTTAACTTGCCGGCATCTGTACCTTGGTGGATACCAGTTATCGGTGCTATATTTGCAATTGCAATTGTTAAACATGCTTTTGGTGGTTTAGGACAAAACTTTATGAATCCTGCACTTGCTGCAAGAGCGTTTTTAGTTGCATCATGGCCAGTAGAAATGACATCTTGGATTACTCCTGGTGTTGATGCTGTTTCAGCTGCTACTCCATTAACTCTTTGGGGAGATAAAATGCAACCATCTATTATGGACGCTTTTTTAGGTAATGTAAGTGGATGTATTGGTGAAACGTCAGCACTTCTTTTAATAATTGGTGGTATTTATTTATTATATCGTGGTGTTATCAAAATAACAATACCTGCAATGTATATTGGAACTTTCGCTGTATTAACTTTTGCATTTAGTGGATTTGATTTTGTTTTCACTTTTTATTCATTAGTTTCAGGCGGATTAATGCTTGGTGCTATTTATATGGCTACAGATTATGTTTCATCGCCAGTAAATACTAAAGGCCAACTTATATTTGCGTTTGGTTGTGGATTGATTACATTCGTAATTAGAACATATGGTGGTATGGCAGAAGGTGTATCATTCTCAATATTGTTAATGAATGTTGCAACTCCAATAATAGAAAGATATACTACACCTAAAATATTTGGAGGTGCTAAATAATGAAAGAAATTATAACATTAGGATTAAAACTTTTGCTTATTAGTTTAATAGCTGCATTAGCACTTGGTTATGCAAATGATGCAACAAAAGATAAAATATTTGAGCAACGTGAAATGGCAAATAAAGAAGCTCGAATTGCTGTAATGCCTGATGCAGATGGTTTTGAAGGAATTGATTTAGATCAAAACGGCATTACTGATGATATTATTTTAGAAGGATATACTGCAATTAAATCTGGTTCTCAGATTGGATACGTTTTTAAAGTAGCGCCAAAAGGATATGGTGGAGCTGTTGAAGTAATTGTAGGTATATCAAATGATGGCAAATTAACTGGAGTTAGAATAGGAAATATGAATGAAACTCCTGGTTTAGGTGCAAAATCAAAAGAAGTTGAATTTTATGGTCAATATGAAGGCATGAGTACTGATAATGAAATTGGTGTTTCAAAATCAGCTTCAAGTGATACTGAAATAAAAGCTATTTCTGGTGCTACAATAACATCTAAAGCAGTAACAAAAGGTGTTAATCATGCAATTGATGCATTTAAAGGATTATCAAAATAATATCGGAGGTGATTGAAAGTGAGTAAAACTAAATTACAAATTTTTACAAATGGTTTATATAAAGAAAACGCAACATTTTATCAATTACTTGGAATGTGTCCAACTTTAGCGGTAACTACAAGTGCTATTAACGGACTTGGTATGGGACTTGCTACAACTGCAGTACTTGTGCTTGCAAATATGGCAATATCTCTATTAAGAAATTTCATTCCAAATAAAATTAGAATACCATCATTTATTGTTGTTATAGCAACTTTCGTTACTATAATAGGAATGGTAATGGAAGGATATTTACCTGCTCTGTATTCAGCACTAGGTCTATTTATTCCTTTAATTGTTGTAAACTGTATAATTTTAGGAAGAGCAGAAGCATTTGCTTATAGTAATAATGTAATTGATTCATTTTTAGATGGTTTAGGAATGGGACTTGGATTTGCATTATCATTAACAATTCTTGGATCTGTTAGAGAAATTTTAGGCGCAGGAAGTATTTTTGGATTTTCATTATTTGGTGCAAGTTTTAAACCTGTGTTAATGATGATTTTACCTCCTGGAGCATTCTTAGCTTTAGGAATACTTATGGCTATTAATAATAATTATAAAAGTAGAAAGGCTTAAAAGGGGGATAATATGGAAAATGCTAGTATTTTCGTAATACTTGTAAGTTCGATTCTTGTTAATAACTTCGTACTTTCAAGATTTTTAGGTGTATGTCCCTTTTTAGGAGTATCAAAACAAGTTGATACTTCAATAGGTATGGGAATGGCAGTTACATTTGTAATGACACTTGCTGGTGTTATTACTTATATGGTTCAATATTTTATATTGGTTCCACTTCATTTAGAATATCTTCAAATTGTTGCATTTATTCTTGTAATTGCATCATTGGTGCAATTTGTTGAAATAGTACTTCAAAAAATTTCTCCAACTTTATATCAAGCACTTGGAGTATTTTTACCATTAATTACTACTAACTGTGCAGTACTTGGTTTAGCAATATTAAATATTGATGATAATTTAAATTTAGTTCAAACTATATTTAGATCTATGGGTGGTGCAATAGGTTTTGCTTTAGCTATAGTGTTATTTGCTGGAATTAGAGAAAAAATTGAACTTTCTGATGTTCCAAAACCTTTTAAAGGTTTTCCAATTGCACTTGTTACAGCAAGTTTAATGTCGATAGCATTTTTAGGATTCCAAGGCTTAGTATAATTTTATGAAAGGAGAAATAATATGGATGTAAAAAATATATTATCTGCTGGATTAAGTTTAGCTAGCATGGGATTGGTTTTTGGAGCGGGATTAGCTTTTGCTTCACAAAAATTTGCAGTTAAAAAAGATCCAAAAGTTGAAGCTGTATATAATGTTTTACCATCTGCCAATTGTGGTGGTTGTGGTTATGCAGGATGTATGCAATTTGCTGAGGCTGTTGTACGTGGTGATGCTAAACCTAACGGTTGTCCCGTTGGTGGTGATCCAGTAGCTGAAAAGATTGGTGACGCACTTGGTGTAACAGTTGAAGAAAACGAGAAAATGGTTGCTAGAGTACTTTGTAAAGGCGATAAAGATCATTGTGCAATTAAATATGAGTATTCTGGATTAGAAAGTTGTATTTCTGCTAATATGTTAGAATCAGGCCCAAAAGCATGTAGTTATGGATGTATGGGTAAAGGTGATTGTGTATCAGTTTGTCAATTCGATGCAATTCATATTAATGAAAAAGGTGTTGCAGAAGTTGATTATGAGAAATGTACTGCTTGTGGAGCATGTATTGAAATCTGTCCAAAAGACTTAATTGAATTAGTTCCTGCTTCTCAACATGTTGTAGTAGATTGCAAAAATGAGGAAAAAGGTGGATTTGTTAAGAAAAACTGTGATGTTGCATGTATTGCTTGCGGTATATGTGAACGATCATGTCCATTTGACGCAATTCATGTTGTAAATAATATTGCCTCAATTGATTATGAAAAATGTACTCAATGTATGATATGTTATGAAAAATGCCCAACTAATGCAATTAGTGCTGATGAAACAAAAAAAATGGTTGCATTTATTGAGGAAGAAAATTGTATAGGCTGTTCGCTTTGTAAGAAAAGATGTCCTGTTGATGCAATTGAAGGTGAGATAAAAGGAAAACATAAAATAGATCCTGAAAAATGTATTGGATGCGGCGAATGTATTGAAGCCTGTCCAAAAGATACAATTATTATGAAAAATATTTAATGATAATGAAAACTTCACTGAAACATAGTGAAGTTTTTTTATTGTCTAGGAAAGTGGATTGAAAATTATATCGAGTGACAGATATAATTAAATGTGAAAGGAAGCGTAATGGCCTATCTAAAACATTCTAAAAGAATTTTTTAGATTTTAAACAAAATATTACAAATATTACAAAATAATAAAAAGCTTTAATAACTACTTGATTAATGGTAAAATATACAATGATGTATATTTAATATTTAAGGAGTAGTTATGAAAAAAGATAACATTATTTTATTATTAGTTTTTCTTTTGGTTGGGTTAATATTTGGTGGTATTTTAGGAGATTATTTAAGTAAGTATATTTAAATCCTTTGTTAACACCTTTAAAGTTAATAATATTTTTCAAATTATTACTTCCTTTCCATGATATACATTTATTGGTTTTCTATTGGCTCAAGTTTAAAATAATCACCAATTATTTCTCTAGCTACT
>JAUCFZ010000096.1 GCA_030377915.1 Clostridiaceae bacterium HSG29 | reverse complement strand
GAAAATGAAAAAGAAAATAATTACTATAATTGTTATTGGAAGTTTATTATTTGGAGTTGGAGGCTATATCATTTTTGGTAATCATTCTAATGAGAATGAAGAAGCGATAAAATATTCATATGCAAATGTATCAAATGGTGATATAAGCATTGATTTAATGTATGATGGACAAATTGAAATACCAATTGATGAATATTCATTTGATATTTCAGGTGAAATTGGGAATATTAATGTAGAAATTTATCAAGATGTTAAAGCTGGCGAAGTTCTAGCAACACTTGACACAAAAGATATTGAAAATGAGTTAAATGAAGCAAAATTAAATTTAGAAAGTTCAATATTTACTATGGAAAAGAATATAGCAAGTTATAATAAAGACGTAATTAATTATAACTATCAATTAAATAGTTTGTATGAATCTTATGAGACTTTAAAATCTACTTATGAAGATATGAAATTATTATCTGATGCGTATCCTCTTAAAGATATTGAAGAAGCTTACCGTGATTATAATAATGCTTTAGATGCTTACGAGAATTATAAACTCGTAAATAAACCTGTATCTACTGAAGAAAGTGATTTAATTTCAGTTAAAAAAGCAGAAAATACCGTTTTAGAATTAGAAGAAGAACTTACTGATGTAACAATAAAATCATTAACAAATGGGTCAGTAATTGAAATAAATGTAACTGAAAAAGAAAAAATAGCAACTTCAAAAGTTGCTTTCAAAGTTGAGGAAAAAGGAAAAGCATATGTAACAACAAAGTTACAAGAAATTGATATACTAAGTGTTTTTGAAGATCAAAAAGCATATATTGAAATTGAAGCAATGCCCGGAGAAGAAATGGAAGCAAAAGTAATAAATATTAATAGAGATCCTTTTGTTGATAGTAATGGGATTGTAACTTATGAAGTGGAACTTGAACTAATTGATATTAATGAAGACTTAATGGATGGGATGACTGCGAGTACGACATTTATTATTTTAGAAAAGCTTGATGTACTAAAAATTCCTAATAAAGCTGTTAAAATTGTTGAGGCTAAACAAGTAGTAAATGTAGTTACAGGTGAAAATTCTGCAAAACAAGTTGAAATAATTACTGGATTAACTGATGGAAGATTTGTTGAAGTATTAAGCGGATTAAATGTTGGTGACAGACTTGTATATGAGGAGTAGATAATATGAGAACAAGTGAAATATTACGTTCGGTTATAGCAAATATATTATCAAATAAATTTAGAGTTTTTTTAACTACTTTAGGAATTATTGTTGGTTCTGCAACAATTGTTCTAGTTATCTCTATAGGAGTTGGTGGTCAAAAATCAGTTGAAGAACAATTTGCAAGACTTAATGCAGATATAATTACAGTTATGGCTGGCAGAAATACTGTTACTCAAATTTCACCAGAGGATTTGGAATATATTGAAGAAAAGTCAACCCTTTTAAAAAATTCTGAAATATTTTTACAAGGAAATGTAACTGCAAGTTCAAGTTATGAGGAGTTTTCTGGTGGTGCACTTGGTGTAAATGAAAGTTTTATAGAATTAAATAATTTTGAAATGGCATCTGGTTATTTTATTGAAGAAGAAGATGTTAGTAGAAGACAGAAAGTTGTTACTATTGGAAGTGAAGTTGCACTTACTTTATATGGTGATGCTAGTTCGGCAATAGGTGAGACTCTTACAATTAGCGGGAGAAGATATGAAATTATTGGAGTTTTAGAAGCTAATGGTAAAATGGTAGGTTTTTCATCTGCTGATGAAGCAATATTTTTCCCATATACTACTTATGAATCATATATTACAGGAAAAAATTTAAAACCCGCATTAATGCTTCAAGCGTATTCAGTTGATGAAACTAAATTATTATATGAAGATGTAATAAACATTTTGAATTTAAAATATATGTCTAGTGGTGGTAATCCATTTATGATTAGGGATGCAGGAAGTGCATTGACTGCAGCTGAAGATTCAGCTAAAATGATGACAGTACTTTTAACATCAGTTGCTGTAATAGTACTCATTGTAGGTGGAATAGGTATAATGAATGTATTATTTGTATCCGTTAAAGAAAGAACTAAAGAAATAGGAATACTAAAAGCACTAGGAGCAAAACGTAAAATAATATTACTAATATTCCTTTTTGAATCAATTGCAATAAGTATTATTGGTGCAGTTGTTGGAATAGGGTTAAGTTTTGTAATAATGCCGTTAATGAAATATACAGGAATACCAGCAATACCATCTGCTTCAGCTTACATTGTAGCAGTTGTATTTGCACTATTTACAGGAACATTTTTTGGATATTATCCAGCGTTGTCAGCGTCTAAATTAAAACCTATAGATGCTTTGAGATATGAATAGTAATGGAGGAAGAATATGAAAAAAAGCATGATTTTTATAATATTAATATTAATTTTAGCTGTATCGTTAATAGGATGTAGCAGTACTGAATCAAATGAAATGGAGATTGAAAAAATAGAAACAGAAGCAACACCCGTAAAAACAGATTCTACAGAAACTGAAACAGGCTTAAACGCTGATAAAGAAAGAATTTCAGGAGAAATTAGTAAAATAGTTGGAAATAGTATTACGCTTGAATTATATGAGGTGCCTGAAAGAGGTGCAAATAGAACTGAATCAACTGAAAATGCAACTTCGCCATTAACAAGTCAAGCTCCTGTTCAGGGTTCTGGTGGTAAAAATGGCGGTGGTGGTGGCAAAGATGTTAGTACGCTAGAAAAAACAGGTGAAACAATTGAAGTTGTTATTCCAGTTGGAAGTGTTATTAAATCATTGGCAAATCCAGATATGACTTTTGAAATTGAAGCTTTAACTAAAGGTATGAATATTACTGTATTTGTGAATTCAGAACTTACTGAGAGTGCAAAAGAAACTAATCCAGATTCGAAAACGATTTATGCAGGTACAGTAAATATTATTGAGTAATTGATTATATTTAAGGATGGTTATAATGGAAAACAAATTAATTAGTTTAAAAAATATTAGAAAATCATATAAAATGGGTAGTTTAACTTTAGAAGTACTAAAAGGAGTTGACCTAGAAATAGAAAAAGGTGAATATGTTGCTATTTTAGGAGCTTCTGGTTCTGGAAAATCAACTATGATGAATATTATTGGATGTATAGATGTTAAAAGTGAAGGCGAATACCATTTGAATGGAGAAAGTATTGATGACATACCTGAAGATGAATTGGCAACAATTAGAAATAGAGAAATTGGATTTGTTTTTCAGAAATTCAATTTAATTAGTAAATTTAATATTTTATATAATGTTCAAATACCCCTTCTATTAAAAGGTTTAAAAATAAGTGAGACTGTTGAAAAAGCTACAGAGTATCTTGATAAAGTAGGATTAGGCGATAGACTTAAACATAAACCTACTGAATTATCAGGTGGACAGCAACAAAGAGTTGCTATTGCAAGAGCTTTGATTTGTGATCCAGAAATTATACTTGCCGATGAACCGACTGGAAACTTAGATTCACATTCAGGAGAAGAAATTCTAAAAATATTTAATAATCTTCACGATGAAGGTAAAACAATTATAATGATTACTCATGATGAACATATTGCTAAAGAAGCGGATAGGATAATACATTTAAGCGATGGTTTAATTGAATCAGATATTCAGAATAAAATATCTGAAAAAGTGAAATAGTGAATTGTTTTATCAATATAGTTAAAAACACTAATTATCAAAAATGATTAGTGTTTTTTAATTTTTGCTAAATTGTAATAGTTAAACAATGAAATTATTACGAATGACCAGCTTATTATTATAAAAGAAGTTTTAAGTGAATAATGATCTCCAATAAGTCCAATTATAGGAAAGAAAATTATCATGCATAAACTAAATGCCATAGACATAAAAGATAGAATTGTTGCTCTATATTCACTTTCAATTAATTTGTTAATATAATCGTTTACAGCAATATATAATATGCTTTCTCCAAGAGTTAGAAAAATATAAAAAAACATTTCGTAATTAGTATAAGATATTCCAAGTAGCGACAAAGTCATAAATATTGGTATATACATTAGAATGCCGCGTTCTTTAATATATTTTTCAATAATATGAGTTTTACTAGCACCAAATGCAGCAATTAAACTTGCGATTGATAAAATAAAACCAATTTTAAGTTCTGAGTATCCATTAAATTTGAAATAGTTTTGTAAGTAGAAGAAGAAGGATGTTGCAACACTACTCATAAGCATTGAAATAATAATTAAATAACCGACTTTTCTTTGATTTCTAAATGTAGATAAACTATTTTCAATCTGATCTTGAATAGAAGTGAGGAAGTTTAATTTCTTTTTTTCTTTTATATTTTCTTCTTTTATAATGATTGCTTCTGTAAAATTAAAAAATCCATAAAATAATGAAATAGCAGCAATAATTATCGTTCCAATAAAAGCATAATTATAGTTAAATTTAGCAAGATAACCACCTAGAATTAATGCTATAGTTGAACCAAGTTGATATGAAATTTCAACTTTACCGAAAATTTTCATATAAGTATCTTCTTTTTTAAGTATTTTTAAACTATCATAGATTAATGCTTCACCACTTCCAGATTCTAGATTATAAGATAAAGCTGAGAATACAAATGATATTGCAAAAAATATAAAATGATTTGCAAATACTAAAAGTACAATTGAAAAAATAAAAATAATTCTTCCTAATAATCTGCTTATTTTTCTTCCGTAGATATCTGATATTGCACCGGTGGGTACTTCCATTAAAAATGATGTAATATGGAAAATTGATTCTAATAATCCTACTGCAAATAAACTTTGGCCTTTGGAAACTAAATAAATCATCCATAATCCCTGTGTTAAATTCATTGAATTAAAAAAAGTATATGCATAATTATTTTTGATATTTTCACTCATTTTCTTATTAGATATTTCATTATTGTTTTTTTCTAAATTTTGATTAATCATAGTAATTCCTCTCTACACTTTATAATTATAAATTAATTTGTATATTATTACTATAAAAAATTGAAATAGGAGTGATTGTCTGATACAATTTAATGAAAAGCAAAAAGAGGTGATTTATGAAATTATCGAAAAATATTTTTGAAGGAATTATGAAAGGATTCCCAATAGCTATAGGTTATATACCAATTGGTATAAGTTTTGGACTTATTGCAAAATCATTTGATATACCAGGTGAGATTGTAGTTTTGATGTCTTTAATAGTATATGCAGGAGCAAGTCAATTTATTGCAGTAAGTTTGATTCATGAAGGGGTAACTGTAATTGAAATATTGCTAACAACTTTTATAGTAAATTTAAGGCATTTTTTAATGACTGCATCATTAAGTGAGAAAATAAAAAATAAATATAATAAATTTTGGCTTGCATTAATTGCTTTTGGAGTAACAGATGAAACTTTTGCAATAATATCTATGACAGAGAAAGAGAAACTTAATAAAGGTTTGATTTTAGGTATAAATTTAATCGCATATATTTCATGGTCAGGAAGCACTTTTTTAGGTTTAATATTAAGTAGTTCACTTCCTTTGGCAGTTCAAAAGGG
>JAUCFZ010000095.1 GCA_030377915.1 Clostridiaceae bacterium HSG29 | reverse complement strand
AAACTTGCTTTATTTTCTAATATTAATATATTTCTAAACTCAGTAATAGCTGAAAACCAAACTAATTCATCAATTTCTTTTCTTATTTTTAAAGCATCATAAAGATCAAAATAATTTAAATTATTATTTAGTTTTAAATTAGATAAAACATTATTCTTTTTTTTATAAAATTTTTCATCATTAAAAAGTTCAAGGCAGCGTTCCTCAAAACTAACAAAATTTCTATTATCATTGTTTTTAATAAAATTATATATTATTTTTATTTTTTCCAATTCTAAATCAGTTTGATAATTTATATTTCGTCTGTAAAATGATAAATCTAAAAAATCTGCATACTTCAAAAAAATAAAATCTGACCAATTATTTTCTGATAAATTAATTTTTTTCCATTTTGATCTAATTTTAGGATTTCTTTTAATATAATCTGATGACTTAATTTCAATAATTTCACCATCATTTTTCAAATTATTTATTACACTAACTAATTTATTATATCCACCTAAACTATAATATTTTTTAGCTGAAGATGATTTATTAATTAATTTAGTTTCTAAATCTAATAAATAAAATGTTTTGGTTTTATAATTTTTTATTATTTTAATAATTAATTTTTCCATATTTATCCTTTAATATTCAATTTCTAAACCTACTCCAACTTCTTTTAATTTAACAACTTTTGATAATTTTATTTTAGAATCAAGATCTGTACAATGACATGCATGAATTTCTTTTATGTTTTGACTATCAAAATAATTAACCGTTTTAGTTATTACTTCTTCTTCTGGTTCAAGTAAATGGAATCCACCAATTACATCAATAATTCTATCATCATTACATATTTTTTTTGCATGTTCTATAATGTTGCAAATTCCTGCATGAGAACAACCAGTAATTATAACAATACCCTCCTCTGTTTTATAAGCAAGTGCGGAATCATCTAATAAATAATCATCCTTTGTAATTCCATTATTATGAAATTTGCCAATAGGAAATTGATTTTCAAAATCATTTGTTCTTTCAATTTCACCTAAAAAAACTAAATTTTCAGTAATCCAAACCGGTTTATTTGAAAGTTCTATAGAAAAATGATTCTTTAATTTTTTCTCATCTATCAGGCTACCTATTTCATCACCATCAAAAGTTTTACTATAAAACGTTTCTGTATGAGCAACTAATTTTGGTTTATTATAATTTTGATTTTCAAAAACTCTTTCAGTATATAAATAAAACAATGGCATAAGACCCCACGTATGATCTAAATGACCATGTGAAATTATTAAATAATCAAGATTCGTTAACTCTATTTCCATTTTATTAGCATTTTTTATAAATGCATCCGAATAGCCAACATCAAACAAAATTTTCTTGCCTTCTTCTTCAATATAGTAAGAAACTCCTGGCTCTCCTATAAAATATCTGTCTATTAATGTATTGTTATCAATTAAAACTTTTAATTTCATCTTCTCCACCTTTCTAAATTTATACTCTAACTCAATTATACATCATTTTATATAAAAAAAAATCAACTAGTTATAAAAACCAATTGATTTTTTGATTATATTTAATTATTATTTATGTTCAGCAGCGTTTAATATTGTACAATTCTTTCTAACAGCATCCATTGCAGCAGCATTAATTGGATATGCAACTGGAGATGCAGTAACCATTGGATGTGTAGCTGATTGGAAAGTATTAAGTTGTGAAGCTGTAATTCCATTTTGAATTGATAAACTAAGAACATTTATCATTTCAGCAGCTGAATCTCCACCAGAAATTTGAGCTCCTAAAATAACTCCTGAACATTTAGAGAATATAAATTTAACATGAAGCATTTGAGCTCCAGGTAAGTTTCCAGGATGTTTATCAAATGTTTTTGTTTCACCAGTAACAAGAGTAAAGCCTTCTCTTTTAGCAGCTGCTTCAGTTAAACCAGCTGCAGCAAAAGTTCTTCCAAATACTTTTGTAGCAAATGCACTAATAGTACCTTTGTTTTCTCTAACAAGTCTTAATTCAAATGCATTACTTCCAGCAATTTTAGCTTCTGCAGTAGCAGTTGAAGCTAATAAAATTGGTACATCTTTACCAGTAAAGAAACATCTTTTAACAGCACAGTCACCAACAGCAAATACATTTGGATCATTAGTTCTAGTATATTGATCAACAATAATTGCTCCACGATTACTAACTTCAATTCCAGCCTCTTTAGCTAATTCACCATTTGGTCTAGCACCAAGTCCTAAAATTACCATATCTGCTTCAATTTTTTCGCCACTTTCTAATTCTACTGTTTCAACAGCAGTTGTACCATTGATTTTAACAACTTTTGTACTAGTTCTTACGTCTATTCCGCCTTCTTTTAATTTTTCTTCTAATTCATTAGTATATTCTTTATCAAATGCAGCTCCAACACAAGCATCAGCAAGTTCAACTAATGTTACTTTTTTACCATCAATAGCAAATTGCTCTGCAAATTCAACACCAATAAATCCTCCACCAACTACAACAACATTCTTAGCTGATTTTGCTTTTTCTAAAACATCATTTAAATATTCCTCTTCTTTTAATACTGCAAATACATTTTCTAAATCATGTCCAGGTATAAAAGAAGGTATAAATGGTAGTGAACCTGTTGCAATAATTAACTTATCATATTCAATAGTTTCGCCATCTCTAGTAATAACATTCTTATCTTCTCTATTAATTTTTGTTACTCTATCAATTATTAATTCAACACCACTATTAGTAACTGCTCCATCAGGAATAATGTTTTTCTTAGTATCTTTTAATGTACCAAAGATATAAGGAATACCACATGGAATCATAACAGAATTAGTATCTCTAATTAATGCAATTTTAATATCTCCATAAACTTTACTTGCTGTTGTTGCAGCTAATATTCCTCCAGCACTACCACCAATTACTAGTAAATCAACTTTTTTCATAATAAACACTCCTTTTAAATTTTAGTTTAATAAATCTACTGTTTGTATTATTTTTTAAAAAATATTGCAACTATTTCCTTTACCTCTTCATTTTTTAAAGAATAATAAATCTCTTTGCCTTTTCTTTCTCCACCTATTATATTTGCAGCTTTCAATTTTGAAACATGCTGAGATACAGTAGATTGTGCTTTATCAAGACAATTTTGCATTTCAGACACATTACATGCGCCATTTAAAAATAATGAATGCACTATACATAATCTTGATGGATTTGAAATAGCTTTTAAAATATCAGCTTTTTTTTCAAATAATTCTGGATTTGTATTAACCGTTTCCATAATAAGAATCCTCTCTCTTCTTTACACTCAACACATTAACATATTAACATATCTATATATAACGATATAACAATATTATACACTAAATCAAAATTTTATCAATAATTTTTTCACAAAGTTTTCATTTTTTTTCACAAAAAAAACTTTGGGTAATTCCCAAAGCTATTTTATTCTATAAGTTATATAATTTTTATATTCTATTAACTCAACTTCTTTATCTTTTAATAATTTACTAAATATCTCTTCATGCTTTTCTAAATCCCTTGAATCAAGAAATGCTTTAATTTCATATTGATTCATAGGATGCCTTTTTATTATACTTTTAATTGCGTCATAATTATCAGTAATTTCACTATGAAAACCAGAAGAGACTAATTGCTCTATTGAAATTCCTTCTAGTATTGTAATTGCTTTATCAATGATTTCTTTAGACGGTTTTTTTATATAACTTTCTGCAGGTGGTCTTGCAGGAACATTAATATAAATCCTATCATAATTTATTAAATCAATTATTTTTTTAAATTCTAAAATGCTTTCTTCATTATCATTTATATCTTTCAATATCATTGTTTCTAAATATAATTTGCCTTTATATTCCTTACTAAAAGTTATTAACCCTTCTAAAACATTTTTAAATTCAAGATTTCCGTGCGGTCTATTAATTAATTTAAAACTTTCTTTATTATAAGCATCAAGTGATGGTAATACAAAATCTGCATTCATTAATTCATCTCTAACTGATTTTTCAGAAAATAAAGATCCATTTGTAATTACAGCAACTGGAATATCTGTGAGTTTCTTAATTTCATCTATTAATTCACCTAACTTTAAGTATAATGTCGGTTCCCCTTCTCCAACAATAGTAATAATATTGAAAGTAACATTTCCTTTCATATATTCCTTTAATTCATTAATAATTTCATTAACTTTAAAAAATGTTTTTCTTGTATTTATTAGTTTATTTGTTCTTCCAAGTTGGCAATAAAGACATGAATAATTACATGTTTTTTCAGGTATTGGGCTCACTCCAAGTGAAATTCCCAATCTTCTTGAAGGTACTGGTCCATAAATATATTTATACTGTTCCATTTTCAGCCTCACATTCACTATTAATAAAATTTTCTATATTATCCATTTTTAAAAAAACTTCACATACAATTGGTGAAAATTGCTTTCCAGAATTATTCCTTATTTCTTCAATTGCTCTTTCTTTAGAAAAAGCTTTTCTATAAGGACGGTTAGTAGTCATTGCATCATATGCATCTGCAACTGATAAAATTTGCGTTTCTAATAGTATTTCTTCGCATTTTAAACCACTTGGATATCCAAGGCCATCCCATCTTTCATGATGATGCTTTACACTATGTTTAATTTTATCTAAATTCTTAATTGAATTTAATACATTAAAACCATCCATTGGATGATTCTTAATAATATCAAATTCCTCATTAGTTAATTTCTCTTTTTTATTTAATATTTCTTTAGAAATAAATGTTTTACCTAAATCATGTAAAAGTCCTGATAAATATAATTCATTAATATCTTTATTTGACAATTTCATTGCTTTTCCTATTTGCTTAGCAATATTTGCAACATTTAAAGAGTGAAATTTTGTATATTTATCATGATATTCCAAAATATTTGTCATTGCTTTCACAATATCAACAAGCCTATTCTCTTCATCTATTGCATTTTCTAAATTTTCATAATATGATTCTACAAGCAGTTGAAATGTATTAACTATTTTTATATCGTTTTTATTAAATTTAAGCTTACTATTTTTATCAATTTCCAAAAACAATCCACCTATATGATTATCTTCATATTTAATAGATAAATAAATCACTTCTTTTGATAATGGTGAATACTTCTTGAATTTATTTAATCTCTCTTCTGAAATAAACCTCTTAATCGTACTATCTTTAGTAAAATAATGACCAGTTTTAGGATAACATTTTTCAACAATATTTTTTTCTAATCTTATTTCTCTTTGCCTTTGAATATTGTAACCATCAGTTTTTAATTGATAAACACAATTATCAATATACTTAAAAACCATTCCATAATCATATCCAGATATTATTTTTTTTGCAATTTCATAAACTTTTATTAAATACTCATCTTCATCATAATCTTTATAAATATGAATATCTGATATAGAATCAATTAAAATTTGATGTTTATCAAGCGAAATATTTAATTCTAAGTTCAACTGATCAATAGTTTGACTATAAGCTTCTAATTGTTGGTAAACAGCAGTTATTTCTTCATTTTCATTCATTAGTATCTTATAATTTTTTTCAGTATTTAT
>JAUCFZ010000094.1 GCA_030377915.1 Clostridiaceae bacterium HSG29 | reverse complement strand
AATATGATATTTTAGGAAGTATTGTGCATGTAAAAATGCTAAATGAAATTGGACTAATTAATAATAAAGAAAAAAATGAAATTATAGATGCATTAAAAATTATAAAAAATGAAATTGAAAACGATGAATTTGAATTTAGAATTGAAGACGAAGATATCCACATGGCAATTGAAAAGGAATTAATAAATAAAATTGGAGATGTTGGTAAAAAACTTCATACTGCTAGAAGTAGAAATGATCAAGTTGCTCTTGATATGAAACTTTATACAAAAGACAAAATAATTGAAATTATGAATAGAATTAAAGAGTTATTAAAAACACTTACTGAGTTAAGTGAAGAGAATATTGATACATTTATGCCAGGATATACTCATTTACAAGGAGCTCAGATAATTACTTTAGGATTTTATTTTCAATGTTATTTTCAAAAATTTAAAAGGGATTATGAAAGATTTGATGATATTTTAGATAGAGTAGATGTTATGCCTCTTGGAGTAGGAGCGTTAGCAGGAGTTAATTATGAAACAGATAGATTTTTTGTAGCTAAAGAATTAGGATTTCTAAATGTTACTGAAAATGCTCTTGATACAGTTTCTGATAGAGATTATGTTTTAGAATATTTAAATGCTGCATCAATAATGTTTATTCATTTAAGTAGATTTTGCGAAGAAATAATTATTTATTCTTCTCAAGAATATAATTTTTTTAAACTGGATGATGCTTATTCTACAGGAAGTAGTATTATGCCTCAAAAGAAAAACCCAGATGTTGCTGAATTAATAAGAGGGAAAAGTGGAGAAGTGATTTCAAATCTTTTTGGACTTTTCACAACTATGAAAGGACTTCCGTTAGCTTATAACAAGGATATGCAGGAAGATAAAAAATATCTATTTGGCACAACTAAAGTAGCTTTAGAGTCACTAGAAATATTTAATAATCTTATTAAAAGTACTAAAATTAATAAAAGTGTGATGAAAAATGCATGTTTAAATGGTTATTTACAGGCTACTGATATTGCAGATTATCTTGTTAAAGGCGGAATGGAATTTAGAGAAGCGCATAAAGTAATAGGCAAAATGGTATCTGATTTAGAAAAAGAAAATAAAATTTTTCAAGATATGACAATAGAAGAATTTAAGGAGTACTCCGAAATATTTAAAGAAGATATAATAGAGTATTTGAAACTAAAAAATTCAGTGAATATGAAAAAATCATATGGTTCAACGAGTTTTGATAGTGTAATAAAAATGATAGAAAATAGTAAGAAATTTTTAAATGAAAAATAAATCTTTAAATTGGTCCGAGAGACTGAAAAGGTGATAATGAGAATTTTTAAACTCTGATAGCTTTTACAGTAGAGCTATCTTTTTTTACAAAATTTTCATTAAAAGTTGATTGTAGTGAGGTGAAAAAAATGAAAGGCAAATTAATTTTACAGGACGGTTCAGTATTTCATGGAAATCTTTTAGGTGATACAAATGAACTAAAAGTTGGAGAAGTAGTTTTTAATACTTCAATGACTGGATATCAAGAAGTACTTACTGATCCTTCATATTATGGACAAGTAGTTGTTATGACTTATCCATTAATTGGTAATTATGGAGTGAATTTTTTAAAAAATCAATCTGATTCAGTTAAAGTAAAAGGCTTGGTTGTTAGAGAACTATCGAAATTTTCTGAAGGATGGGATAGCGAGATAACACTTAATGAGTTTTTAAAAATGAATAAAATAGTAGTATTAGAGGGTGTTGATACTAGACAAATTACAAAATTAATTAGAGATAAAACTACAATGAACGGGATGATTACAAAAGATTATGAAAATGAAGAAGATTTATTTGAAATTAAAAGTTATTTAAATGAAAAACCTGTTTATAAAGTAACTACTAAAGAAAATTATATAATTAAAGGTGATATTGAAAATGGTAAAAAAATTGCAGTTATAGATTTTGGAATCAAAGAAAATATTTTAAATAATTTAAAATTAAGAGTAAAAGAATTAAAAGTATTTAAAGCTAATTTTACTCCTGATGAAATTAAGGAATATAATCCAGATGGACTATTTTTATCAAATGGACCAGGTGATCCTGAAGAACTTGTTGAAATAATTGAAAACCTTAAAATGGTAATAGAAGATTATTCAACGTTTGGAATTTGTTTAGGGCATCAATTGATTGCATTAATTTATGGACTTAAAACGAAAAAAATGAAATTTGGACATAGAGGTGGAAATCATCCGGTTATTTCAAAGAAAAATAATAAAGTTTTTATTTCAGCTCAAAATCATGGATATGAAGTATTTGGAGAAAATGAAAATGTAAAAATAACATATGAAAATGTAAATGATAAAAGTGTAGAGGGTATTGAAATAATTGATAAATCAATATTCTCAGTACAATTCCATCCTGAAGCATCACCAGGACCACAAGACACATTATTCTTATTTGATGAATTTATTAATGAATTGGAGGTTAGTAAGTAATGAAAAAAGTATTAGTATTAGGATCGGGCGCAATTGTAATTGGTCAAGGTGCTGAATTTGATTATTCAGGAACCCAAGCATGTTTAGCAATGAAAGAAGAAGGATATGAAGTAGTGCTTATTAACAATAATCCAGCAACTATAATGACTGATAAATCAATAGCTGATAAAGTATATTTTGAGCCACTTGAAGCAGTATTTGTTGAAAAAATAATTGAAAAAGAGAAACCGGATATGCTTCTTCCAACTTTAGGAGGTCAAACCGGATTAAATCTAGCGCATGAACTTTTTGATAAAGGAATTTTAGAAAAATATAATGTAAAAGTTATTGGAACTAGTATTGAAACAATAGCTCTTGCAGAGGATAGAGAGAAATTTAAGAAATTTTTAGATGAAATAGGAGAGCCTACAATTGATAGCACAGTTGTTACAAATGTAGAGGATGGGCTTAAATTTATTAAAGAAATAGGTTATCCCGCAATAGTAAGACCAGCATATACTCTTGGTGGAACTGGCGGAGGTTATGTAGAGAATGATAAGGAATTAATTGAAAAAATAAAAAGTGGTACAAGTTTAAGTATAGTAAATCAAGTACTTATTGAAAAATCATTAAAAGGATTTAAAGAGATTGAATATGAAGTAATGAGAGATTCAAATGGTACATGTATATCAGTCTGCAATATGGAAAATATTGATCCAGTTGGAATTCATACTGGAGATAGTATAGTAGTTGCTCCTTCTCAAACATTGAGTGATAAAGAATATCAAATGCTTAGAACTGCAAGTTTAAAAATAGTTGATAAACTAAAAATTGAAGGTGGGTGTAATGTACAAATTGCACTTGATACTATAAGTGATAAATATTATATTATTGAAGTAAATCCAAGAGTTTCACGATCTTCAGCTTTAGCATCTAAAGCAACAGGTTATCCTATTGCTAAAGTAGCTACTAAAATTGCATTAGGTTATAATTTACATGAAATAGTAAATGATATTACTAAAAAGACTTATGCTAGTTATGAACCAGCACTTGATTATTGTGTAGTAAAAATTCCAAGATGGCCATTTGATAAACTTAAAGATGCAGATAATAAAATTGGAACAGCAATGAAAGCCACTGGAGAAGTAATGGCAATTGGTAATGTATTTGAATCAGCGTTATTAAAAGCTGTTAGAGCACTTGAAATTTCACAGTATAATTTGAATTTTGAGAAATATAAATTATATACAATTGATGAATTATTTGAAAAAATTACAAATCCTTGCAGCGAACGATTATTTTATATTAGTGAGCTTATTAGAAGAGAAATTGGTGTAAAACTAATTAATAAACTTACTCAAATAGATTTATTCTTTTTAGAAAAAATAAAGAATATTGTTGAATTAGAAAAAGAAATTACAGGAATTAATTTTAATAGAATTGATATGGAGAAATTTAAAGAACTTAAAAAAGTAGGTTTCTCAGATGAAGGAATTTCAAAATTAACTATTAAAACTTCAATTGATGATATTATAAGTTTCAGAATGAAAAATAATATTTTACCATCTTATAAAATGGTTGATACATGCGCTGGTGAATTTGAAGCTGTTTCACCATATTATTATTCAACATATGGTGATTTTGATGAAGTTGAAATAAGTAGCAAAAAAAAAGTGTTGGTATTAGGATCGGGTCCAATTAGGATTGGACAAGGAGTTGAATTTGATTATTCAACTGTAAAATGTTTATTTGAATTAAAAAATCTTGGTTATGAATCAATTGTAATTAATAATAATCCAGAGACTGTATCTACTGATTTTAATGTTTCGGATAAATTATATTTCGAACCTATTACTAAAGAAGATGTTATGAATATTATTATTAAAGAGAAACCAATAGGTGTAATTTTACAGTTTGGAGGACAGACTGCAGTAAAACTTGCTGAATATCTTAATAAACATTCAATAAAAATTTTAGGAACAGATTTTAATGGAATTAATGAAGTAGAAGATAGAGATAAATTTAATATACTTCTTGATAAAAATAATATAAAACATCCTAAAGGCTTTGGTGTAAATAAAGATGAGGATATTGAAGATAAACTTAATAAATTGAATTTTCCTCTTCTTGTTAGACCAAGTTATGTTCTTGGTGGGCAAGGAATGAATATTGTGAATGATAAAATTGAACTTAAAAAAGAACTTAAGAAATTATTTGAAATAAGTGATAATAATGTTTTAATAGATGAATATTTACCAGGAATTGAACTTGAAGTTGATGCAATAACAGATGGAACTAATGTACTTATACCTGGTATTATGGAGCATCTTGAAATGGCAGGCGTACATTCAGGAGATTCTATTGCAGTGTATCCAACTGTAAGTATTTCAGAGTTAATAAAAACAGAAATTTATGATATTACCAAAAAGATAGCAAAAAGTATGAATGGAGTTGGATTAATTAATATTCAGTTTATTTATTATAAAAAGAATCTTTATGTCTTAGAAGTTAATCCAAGAGCTTCAAGAACGATTCCTTTTATAAGTAAAGTAACTAATGTTTCGGCTGTTGAAGTTGCAACTAAAGTTATGTTAGGAAATAAATTAATTGAATATGGAATTGCAAAAGAAAACGAAATGTTTGCGGTTAAAGGTCCGATATTCTCAATGGAAAAATTAAACGAAGCAGAAATTGCATTAGGACCTGAAATGAAATCAACTGGCGAAATATTAAGTGTAGATAAAGATTTCGAAACAGCACTTTTTAAAAACTTTTTCTCGCAAAATAAGAAATTATATAAAAGTGAAAAGAAAGACATTTTATTAAGTGTTTCAGATGATAATAAGAAAAATTTCACTGAAGTTGCTATTAAACTTGATAAATTAGGATATAATTTAGTAGGAACAAAAGGAACTTATGAATACTTTAAAGAATATTGTAATATTGAAAAGTATGATGATGAAATTGATAATTTGTTATTTGTAGTAAATATCCCTGTTAACGGGAATGATCAATCTACAAAAGGATTTAATTTAAGAAGAAGTGCTGTTAATATTAATATTCCAGTATTTACTGCGATTGATACAGTAAAAGCTTTAATAGCAACTTATTTAAAAGAGATTTCATTAGAG
>JAUCFZ010000093.1 GCA_030377915.1 Clostridiaceae bacterium HSG29 | reverse complement strand
TATGATAGAAATATCCAATTTATCAAAAAAATATAACGAAAATATTATTTTCAAATCTTTTAATTTAACTATAGAAAATAATCAAATAACAACTATTCTTGGTCCTTCAGGCTGTGGTAAAACAACTTTACTTAATTTAATTTCTGAAATTGATACAGATTATTCTGGAGATATTACCGGACTAAATCATAATAAAATTTCATATATTTTTCAAGAACCACGCCTTTTAAATTGGTTAACCGTATATGAGAATATTGAACTCGTTGAAAACAATGAAGAACTAATTAAAAACATTTTAGAAATAGTAGATTTAGAAAATGATATTAATTTATATCCTCCGGATTTAAGCGGCGGTATGAAACAAAGAGTCTCAATTGCAAGAGCATTTTGTTATCCTTCTGATTTATTATTAATGGATGAAGGTTTTATAGGTTTAGATTTAAAAATGAAACTTGAATTAATCAAGTATTTTATTAAAATTTGGCAAAACAATAAAAAAACTGTAATTTATATTACCCACGATATTGATGAAGCATTACTAATATCTGATAGAATCATACAGTTTTCAAATAAGCCAATTACTATAATAAATGATATTACTATTGATGTTGATAAAAATAATAGATTAAATAATAAAATCATAAATAATTATAAGGAAAAATTAATTAAAACTATTTTATAAAAAAGCGTAATAATCTTCTAAATTATTACGCTTTTTTAGTCTTCATATAGTTCATATAAAAAACAAAAGGAAATACAGCAATTACGCTATATTTCCTCTATAAATCTCTTTATTTATTATTTTGAGTATTTTTCTTTTTTTGAATAATGAGTATGAAGTAATTCATGAGCTAAATGACTATTTGGTTCTCCTAAGAAATCTTTATAAAGCTCCACAATTTCTGGATTTTTATGAGATTTTCTTAAAGGCAGCCCTTTATCTTCTGAATACAATACTTTAGCTCTCTCAACTGCTATATCAATGCTATTTCTAATTTCAGCAGTTACAAATGGTTGTCCACCACCGTTAACACAGCCACCTGGACATCCCATAATTTCAATAAAATCATAATTTTTCTCGCCAGATTTTATTCTTTCCAATAATATCGAAGCATTCTCTGTTCCATGCGCAATTGCAGCTCTAACAGTTAAATCTCCAATTTGAATATCAGCTTCTTTAATACCTTTCATACCTCTAACAGAATTATATTCAACTTCTGGTAAATCTTGACCAGTTAATACTTCAGCAACTGTTCTTAACGCCGCTTCCATAACCCCACCAGTAGCGCCAAATATTACACTTGCACCAGTATAATCGCCAAGAATTTTATCTGCTTCTTCATCTTGTAAACTATTAAAATCAATTCCAGAAGATTTAATCATTTTTCCTAATTCTCTAGTAGTAATTACTATATCAACATCTCTTAAACCATTATTTTGCATTTCTTCTCTTAAACTTTCACCTTTTTTTGCAACACATGGCATTACAGAAACTACCACAATTTTTCTAGGATCAATATTTGTTTTTTCTGCATAATATGATTTAACTATTGCACCAAACATTTGATGCGGTGATTTACATGAAGATGTATTTTCAAGAAATTCAGGATAAAATCTTTCACAATAATTAACCCAACCTGGAGAACAAGAAGTAATTAATGGTAATTTTCCACCATTTTTTATTCTTCCTATTAATTCCGTTCCCTCTTCCATAATTGTTAAATCTGCTCCAAAGTTTGTATCAAACACTTTATCAAAACCTAAAGCTCTTAATGATGCAACCATTTTGCCAGTAACACCTGTACCAATTTCATATCCAAATAATTCACCTAAAGCAGCTCTAACTGCTGGTGCTGTCTGAACTACAACATGAATATCGTCATCTTCTATAGCTTCAAATACTAAATCTGTATTATCTTTTTCTGTTAATGCTCCTGTTGGACAAGCAATTATACATTGGCCACATGAAATACATGGAACATCTGTTAAACTAAATTCAAATGCTGGTGCAACAACAGTTTCAAATCCTCTATTAACAAAATCAAGTATTCCGATACCTTGAACATTTTTACAAACATTTACACATCTTCCACATAAAATACATTTGCTTGAATCTCTAACTATTGAAGGAGATATATCATCATATACACCTTCTCTTTTTGCACCTTCAAATCTTACTTCTTGAATTCCTAATTCCTCAGAAATTTTTTGCAATTCACAATATCCATTTTTATTACACATTAAACATTCTCTATTATGATTTGCTAAAAGTAATTCCATAGTTGTTTTTCTAGACTCTCGTACTCTTTTAGAATTTGTTTTTATTTTCATACCATCTCTAACAGGTAATACACATGACGCCTGAAGAGATCTTGCTCCTTCAATTTCGACAACACACATTCTACATGCACCAATTTCATTAATATCTTTTAAATAGCAAAGCGTTGGTATCTTAAATCCATTTGCTTTTGCAGCTTCTAAAATAGTATAATTACTTGGTACTTCAATTTTTTTACCATTTATAGAAATTTCTACTTTTTTCACAAACATTCACCTCTTTATTAGTAATAGTTACGATAAAAACGCTAATTATTTTAAAATAATTGCATTTACTGGACATTTTTCAATACAAGCTCCACATTTAATACATACATTTTGATCAATTACATGCAATTCTTTTCTTTTACCAGTTATACAATCAACTGGGCATACCGTAGTACACACTGTACAACCAATACATTTATCTGTAATTATAACTTTCAATAGTGATTTACATACTCCTGCTTCACATTTCTTATCTTCAATATGTGAAACATATTCATGTCTAAAATTCTTAATAGTTGATAATACAGGATTCGGTGCTGTTTGACCTAAACCACATAAAGCAGAATCTTTAATATTCATAGCTAAGCTTTCTAACATATCAAGATCATCTATTTGTCCTTTTCCTTCACATATTCTATCTAGAGTTTCTAACATTCTTTTTGTACCTTCTCTACATGGTGTACATTTACCACATGATTCTTCAACAGTGAAATCTAAAAAGAATCTTGCTACGTCAACCATACAGTTGTCTTCATCTAAAACAATCATTCCACCAGATCCCATCATAGAACCAAGGCTTACTAAATTATCATATGTGATTTGTTCATCAAGATGTCTTGATGTTAAACAGCCACCTGAAGGTCCACCTGTTTGAACTGCTTTAAATTCTTTACCATCTGGTATTCCTCCACCAATATCGTAAATTACTTCTCTTAATGTCATTCCCATTGGTATTTCAACTAAACCAGTATTATTTATCTTTCCACCAAGAGCAAATACTTTTGTTCCAGGTGATTTTTCTGTTCCAATTGATCTAAACCATTCAGCTCCATTTAGAATAATCTGACAAATATTTGCATAAGTTTCAACATTATTTAATAATGTTGGCATTTGGAAAATACCTTTATTTGCTGGGAATGGAGGTCTTGGTCTTGGCATTCCTCTTCTTCCTTCAATTGATTCAATAAGTGCAGTTTCTTCTCCACATACAAATGCTCCAGCACCTAATCTTATTTCTAAATCAAATGAAAAATCAGTACCGAATATATTATCTCCAATTACACCTAATTCTTCTGCTTGTGCTAATGCTATTTCAAGTCTTTCTACTGCTATTGGGTACTCAGCTCTAATATAAATAAATCCTTTTGAAGCTCCAATTGCATATCCTGCAATTGCCATTGCTTCAATTACTGCATGTGGATCTCCTTCTAAAACTGATCTATCCATGAATGCTCCTGGGTCACCCTCATCAGCATTACATGCAACATATTTTTCTTCACCTTTTGCATCTAATGTAAATTGCCATTTAAGTCCTGTTGGGAATCCACCACCACCACGGCCTCTTAAACCTGATTTTTTAATTTCATCTACAACTTCTTGCTGTGTCATTTCTGTAACAACTTTACCTAATGCTTTATATCCATCAAAAGCAATATATTCTTCAATTACTTCTGGATTAATAACACCACAATTTCTAAGCACTACTCTTTTTTGTTTTTTATAAAATTGAACTTCATTTACCGATTTTATAACATCACCTTCAAGTGCTTGTTTAAATAGTAAATCTTTTACAATTCTACCTTTATATAAATGTTCCTCAGTAATTCTTTCAATATCCTCAATTTTAACATGACTATAAAAAGCACCTTCGGGATATACAACTACTATTGGTCCAGCCTCACATAAACCAAAACAACCTGTTTTAACAACTTTTACTTCTTTTTCTAATCCAAATTTTTTAATACTTTCTTCAAATTTTTCATGTATTGATATTGAACCTGATGCAGTACAACCAGTTCCACCACAAATCAAAACATGTGATCTTACTAAACTCATATTTGCCTCCTCCGTTCAATTACTTTTCGTAAGCACCAATAGTATATTTTAAAACAACATTTCCATTAACAATGTGATTTGCAACTACTTCTCTAGCTTTTTCAGCTGTCATATTAACGTAAGTTACTTTTTCACCATTTTGATACACTTCAAATATTGGCTCTAATCTACAAACTCCTATACAACCTGTTTGTGTAACTTCTACATCTACAAGTTCTCTTTTATTTACTTCCTCAACTAAAGCATTTAACACTGGTCTAGCACCTGCAGAAATTCCACATGTAGCCATACCAACTACAATTCTAACTTTTTTATCAGAATTTCTAGTAGATACTTTTTTGAGTGCTTTTTCTCTTATCTTTGCTAATTCATCTAAAGATTTCATATAAACCTCCTATTTATAAGTATTTTTCCATTATTGTTGTAACATCTGAAAGTTCAATTCTTCCATAAACTTCTTCGCCAACAGTCATTACAGGTGCTAACCCACAAGCTCCAATACATCTTGTTGCTTCTAATGTGAATTTACCATCTGCTGAAGTATTTCCTACTTTTACATTAATAATTTTTTCAATTTCATCAATAATGTTTTGTGCACCTTTAACATAACAAGCTGTTCCTAAACAAACACTAACTACATGTTCACCTTTTGGCAATAATGAAAATCTAGAGTAAAATGTTACAACTCCATAAATTTCAGCTAATGGAACATTCATTCTTTCCGAAATTACTTTTTGTACCTCATATGGTATTGCACCAAATATGTTTTGTGCAGCATGTAACGTTGGCATTAAAGGGCCCTTTCTCCCTATATTTGCATCAATTGCTACGTTAAGTTCCTCAAAGCGTTCTTCTGTCAAAATACTTTCAATTAATTCTTTAGACATATTTTGCTTCCTCCTCGATAATAATTCTATCTAGCTTTAATAATTAATTACCTAATTTTCACATAAGTCAGATATAAAGTCAACCTTTTTTTGATATTTATTTCACAATTTATTTTTTATATATACCCGGTTTTTAAAATTATTAAACATATTTATTATATTTTACAATTATGAGGTAATCATTTACTTTATATGTGTTATATTTTTAACACTATTATAAGCTTTTTAGTATTTTTCTAAAATTAAAAATACTGAAATTACATATATATTTAAAAACGGTATATGGATTCTATTAGTACCAAAAATGGTGATAAATAGTGAAATAATGACT
>JAUCFZ010000092.1 GCA_030377915.1 Clostridiaceae bacterium HSG29 | reverse complement strand
TAACAAATATAAGTGCTCTTGAAAATTTAAAAAATTTAAAGGAGCTTCATTTAAATTGTGATAATCTTAGAGATTTTTCTTCTATTGAAAAAATTGTTAATCTTGAAAAACTTTATATAAATGAAGTTGAAATTAATGATATTAATGATGAAAATTAATAATAATTACAAGATATTATTTCTATCTTGTTTTTTTTGTTGAAATTATGCATATAAAATGATAATATTTACTAGATTGAAAAGAGAAGTGAGGTAGTTTAAAGATGAAATATTTAGCCGCCAATAGAGAAAATTATAAATCAAGAGGTGATGAAAGAAATATGGCAATAGTAGTTGATGGAATAATTGGGGTTGGAAAATCCACAGTAGCAAAATTTTTAAGTGAAGAATTAGGGATAAAATTATACCAAGAAATTTTAGATGATGATGCTGAGTCTTTAACTCAGAGAATGCTAGATAACTTTTATAGTGATCAAACAAGATGGAGTGCCATTATTCAAGTTATGTTTTTGAATCATAGATTTAAAGATTTAAAAAGAATTGAAAAGGATTTGGAAAATGGAATTTTAGATAGATCAATTTATGGTGATGAAATATTTGCTAGAACTATTCATCAGCGTGGTCAAATGTCTGAAGATGAATTGATTATTTATAGAGAACTTCTTTCAAATATGCTTGAGCATATTAAAGCACCAGAACTTTTAATATATTTAGATGTTACGGTTGACACTGCAATGGAAAGAATTAAGAAAAGAAGTAGATCGACTGAAGGGGAATTAATTCCAAAAGACTACTTAATTGATTTGCAAAATAATTACAATGAATGGTATGAAGAATTTACACTATGTCCAAAGATAAAAATCGATCTTAATCAAGAAGGCGAGCTTAATGATGAGAAGAAAAAAATGATTTTGGATAAAATAAGACCTTATATAAATGATGTTAGTGTTAAAGAAAGAGCTTTATAATAAAAAAAATTCCTGCGGAATGTTTTAGATAGGCCATTACACTTCCATAAATATTTATATGTATTTGTCACCCGATATAATATCCAATGCACTTTCCTATACAATAAAAACAAAAGCTAAATGAGATTATTTTATCTCATTTAGCTTTTTCTATATTATCTAATAAAATTTGTATATTTTTTTCTAGGTTTTTCAGGTGCTATAACAGTGTCTTTACCATTTTCAATTAATTCTAAAGTATATGCCATATTTTTACCTAATGTATTAAGTGTTTGCACTCCTTCTTTATCTTCAAGTACTTCGCCTGGTTTTGCGCCATGGATTACGTTCCAGTAAGTTGATGATGGCGAAATCATTTCTGCATATTTAATATAATTGTCAAGTTGTTCAAGTGCAGGCATACCACCTGTACGTCTAACAGCTACTAAACTTGTGCCTACTTTATGACGAAGAAAGTTTCCGTTAAAACCAATTACATAGAAAGCTCTATCTAAAAATGATTTCATAGAACCTGTAATACCAGAAAAATGTACACAAGAACCTAAAATTATGCCATCGGCTTCTTTCATTTTTTGAATCATTTCGTTTACGCCATCATCGTAAATACATTTTTCATTCTTGTTTTTAATACATTGATTACATGCCATGCATCCCCTAAGGTTTTTGTTGCCTACTTGAATAATTTCAGTTTCAATACCTGATTTTTCAAGTTCATCAGTTACAATTTTGATTGCGTGGTAAGTATTACCTTCTTTATTTGGACTCCCGTTAAATGCTACTACTTTCATAAATACCTCCATATTGTCTTATATGAAAAAAGTATATCAAAATTAAAATGAAATAACAATATATGATACAATATAATTAGAAATATTATTAATGAAAAAAGGAGAGATGAATAATGGCAGATTTAAAATTTGAAGTTGTTGAAAAAATTGGTCAAATTAATGAAAATGCAAAAGGCTGGAAAAAGGAACTTAATCTAGTAAGTTGGAATGATAGACCCGCAAAATATGATATTAGAGAATGGTCTCCAGATAATACTAAAATGAGTAAAGGATTAACTTTTACTAAAGAAGAATTGGCACAATTAAAAATTTTACTTAATGAGATTGATTTGTAAAAGTGGTGATTTGATGGAAAATCATAGTAAAAAAATTATTGAGTATTTCACTAATTTGGATAGAAGCAAGTTTATGGCATATAATAAAGAATTTGCAAAATATGATTCTGCTTTTTCAATTGGTTATGGTCAAACTATTTCTCAACCTTCATTAGTTCTAGAGATGACTCTTTTACTTGATTTAAAACCTGATTTTAAAATACTTGAAATAGGAACAGGGTCAGGATATCAAACTGCTCTATTATCACCATTTGTTAAATCAGTATATACGGTTGAAAGAATAAAAGAGCTTCATGATGAAGCTGTTAAAAGACTGAATATATTAAATTATATAAATATTTATTTTAAATTAGGTGATGGTAGTTTTGGATGGGAAGAATTTGCTCCTTATGATAGAATTATCGTTACTGCTGCGTGTTCAGTGATTCCAAAAGAACTTTTAGATCAGTTAAAAAATGGTGGGAAAATGGTTATTCCTCTTGGAACAGCTATAATGCAAAAATTAACTGTTGTTGAAAAGGATAAGAATGGTGAAATAAAATTAAATCAAATTGAAAATGTTCAATTTGTAAGATTAATAGGAAAATATGATTAAAGAAAGCCGCATTTTGCGGCTTTTTAAATAGAAAACTTTTCAAAATATTCATTTTTTAAAATGGAATAAATATAGTAACTTTTATATATTCCATTTGATTTATAACCTTCTCTAATAATACCATCTCTTTGCATTCCTAATTTTTCATAAATATGAATTCCATGCTTATTATAATCAAATACATCAAGCCAAAATCTATTAATAGATAAATTATTAAATACATGTTCCATTAACCCGAGAATTAATTCGTAACCATATCCTTGATTTTTTAAATTAATAGCAATTCTTCTTAATTCAAAAACATCTGATTTTTGATCATAACTAGATAAGAAAAAACCAATTTTTTCATTATCAATTTTTTTTTCGATTATTAGAAGTAGCAATTCATTAGCATTAATTTCATGTTTATGTGATTCATAAGTCCCTTGAAAAATAAAATCCTTGTTTTCTATACTTCTTTCAGTTTCCATAATATAATTGATGTCTTCTTCAGTAGCATATCTAATATTTAAACGTTTAGTTAAGTAAAAAATATTCATTAATTGCCTCCATTTCTATTATCTTTAGTATATCATCTATAACATACATTTTTCAAATATGATATAATGAATTGACGATATTATATAAGGAGAATAAAATGAATAAAGTATTAATTCTTACAGCTTCAACTGGAGCAGGACATAATAGTGCTGCGAAATCATTAGAGGAAGAGTATATAAAAAATGGATATGAGACTTTAGTTTTTGATATTTTTAAAGATACTTCAGAAATTGTGGATACTATAGTTGTAGATGGTTATAAGGTTATGGCACATGTTTTTCCGAAATTATATGGAGCAATATATGAAATGAGTGATAGGTCATTTTTAAATAATAGAATATTTAGTAAAAGTATGATTATAACAAGAAGAAGGTTATATAAAGCAATTCAAAATTTTAATCCTGATGTGATAATTTCAACTCATCCATTTGCGGTTGGTATTGTTTCTGCATTAAAAAGAAAGCAGAAAATTGAAGCAAAATTTATTTCTATAGTAACAGATTTTAAAGCACATTTTGCATATGTTACGAAGTATGTCGATGCATATATTACCGGTAGTGAATATACTAAAGAGACTTTAATTGAAAAAGGTGTTGATGAAAATATAATATTTGCATATGGTATTCCAGTAAAAAGTGAATTTTATAAAGAAGAAAAGAAAGATAATAAAAAAACTAATGCTTTTAAGATACTTTTAATGGGTGGGAGTTTAGGTTCGAAAGGAATTTTAAAAGTTTTAAGAGAATTAAATATTAATAATAATGTTAAAGTGATTGCAGTATGTGGTAGCAATCAAAAACTTGAAATGTTAATTCAAAAAGAATTTGCTGAAGATATTGAGAATGAATTTTTAAAAGTAATTGGATTTTCCAAAGAAATACCTAAATTAATGGATCAATGTGATTTAATAATTACTAAACCAGGTGGACTTACAACTACGGAAGCTTTATCAAAGCAAATTCCTATGATTATTCCTTTTGCATATCCAGGTCAGGAAATTGAAAACACAGAATTTTTAGTTAAAAGTGGTGTTGCTATGAAAAGTGATAAATATGATAATATTAATACTTTAATATCAATACTTGCAGAAAATTATGGGTATTATTCAAATATGAAAGAACAAATGAAAAATATTACAAGTGAATACTCAATTCAAAAGATTATTGAATTAAGTGAAATTTATATAAATAAAGACCCTTGTTAATGATAAACAAGGGCCTTATTTTGTTAAAAATCAAATTCATCTGCTTTTGGAAACAATCCGAAAAGCCCGCCTGTATGAATAAATAAAATATTTGTTGAATCTTTAAATCTATCTTTTTTTATATTTTCATACATTCCTTTAAAACATTTTGCTGTATATACCGGGTCTAATATTATTCCTTCACTTTTTGCAATTTTTTTAATAAATTCCAGTTCTGATGATGTATTTAATGCATATCCTCTACCAACATATCCGTCAATAATTTCAATATCATCTTTTGAAAACTCAATTTTTATATTCATTAAATCCATTGATTCATGGACTATTTCTTCTATTTTTTCTTTGAAATAATCTGAGTCATTAGAAACATTAAAACCAATAATTTTTTTATTGTGTTTATTAATTAAATTATTAAGAAAAAGTCCCGAAAAAGTACCTCCTGAGCCTACAGTACAAATAACTGTATCAAAGGTTATATTATTCTTATTTTCATATTCAATAATTTCATCCATACAATTATAGTATCCAAAATTGCCGATTCCATTAGATGCACCAAGTGGAATTATATAAGCTTTAATTCCTTTCTTTTCATACTCTTTTTTTATTTCTTCCATTTTAAATTCCAAATTATTTTGAAATTCATTTTGACTTAAATAAGTTATTTCTGCGTCAACTAACATATCAAGCAAATGGTTTCCTTTTGGATAAGGTATTGAATCACTTCGTAAAACAAGATGTGATTTTAATCCTAGTTTTGCTGCTACCATGGCAGTAGCTCTTGCATGGTTAGATTGAATCCCACCACAAGTAATTAGCACTTCTGCATTTTCTTCAAGTGCTTGAAATACTGCATATTCAAGTTTTCTTATTTTGTTTCCTGAAAATTCAACTCCTGTTAGATCGTCACGTTTAATAAAAATATTTTGGTTTAATTCTTTTGAAAGTTTTTCAATTTTATAAACTGGTGTTGGTAAAAAAGCAAGATTAATTTTCTTTGGTATTTTCATTTATTCCTCCTTCTTGATAATTGTTATAAATATTATATATTTATATTTCGTTAAAAGCACTAAAAATGATATAATTTTTTAGGTGAGAGTTGAAATTAAGGTTAAAAAAAATTGTGGTTACCAAATATCTTTCTATAACCGCGATTTCAATTTCACATATTGTATCAAATTGCTATCATAGTCTATGGGGAT
>JAUCFZ010000091.1 GCA_030377915.1 Clostridiaceae bacterium HSG29 | reverse complement strand
AAATGATTTTAACAATAAAGATTTAAAGAAAATCGCATTAGAAAAATTTGGAAAATTTTTCTTAATAGATTTAAATAAAATTTGTTATTTAGAATATAAAAATAGTAATTTATATATTCACACTGAAGAAAATGAATTTCTATGTAAGAATTTGAATTTGAAAAAATTTCTTGAGAGATATGGGGATAATGATTTCACAAGAATTCATAAGAGTTTTATTGTAAATATTAATTATATTTCTGAAATTATTCCATGGTTTAATTCAACTATGAAAATTAAATTAAGAAATATGCCAGAGTTAGAAATTTTTGTTAGTAGAAGTTATTTAAAAAAATTTAAATCAATTGTTAAGATTTAATAAAAAATGTATTTTAATATAAGATAAATGCAACTTGACCATAATTAAATGTATTATATGGTGATGTTGTTTTTTTTTTGCAATTTAATAGTAAAATTAGTTATAAGTGAAACATGTATATAGGGAGGGTTTTAAATGAAAAAGTTTTTAGTTTTATTTTTAGTTTTAACTGTAATAGGAATGTCTTTTACAGGATGTAGTCAAAATACTGAAGCAACAAATACTGAAGAGAAAGTTGAGGAAGCAGCAGCTACAAGTGGAGATAAAACTCCGGAAGATCAGTTTGTAACAATATTAACTGGCGGAAGCTCAGGTGCATATTTTGCTCTTGGTGGTGCAATATCAAATTTATTAAATGAAAATCTTAGCTATGTAAATTCATCAGTTGAATCAACTGGAGCATCAGCAGTAAATGCTACTAAAATTGCAATGGGAGATGCTGAAATTGCATTTGCAATGAATAATGTGGTTAGTTTTGCTTATAATGGAGTTGAAAGTTTTTCTGAAAAAGGAGAATTTAATAATTTAAGAGGAATTGCAGGATTATATCCAAACCATTGTCAAGTAGTGACATTGAAAAATACTGGAATTAATCAAATTGAAGATTTAGTTGGTAAGAGTGTTGGAGTAGGAGCACCTGGAAGTGGAACTGAAGTAGATGCTAGAAATATTTTAGGAATTCATGGAATAACATACGATGATATTGACGAAGATTTCTTATCTTATGCTGAGTCTATTGAGCAACTTAAAAATGGAACAGTTGATGCTGCATTTTTAACTTCAGGATTACCAAATGCAACAATTATGGATTTAGCAACTACTCATGAAGTTGTTATCGTTCCAGTTAGAAATGAAAAAGTTAAAGAATTAGCTGAAAAAATGCCGTATTATAAAACAGAAGTTGTTCCAGCGGGAACATATGATAATGAAACAGATGTAGAAACAGCAGCAGTTGTTTCAATGTTAATTACAAGAGAAGATTTAGACGAGCAAGTAGTTTATGATGTTACAAAGGTATTATTTGAAAATCTTCAATCTTTAGTAGATACTCACAGTGTTGCTAAAAAAATTGATGTAGCTAAATATTATGAAGGAATGCCAATTCCATTACATCCAGGCGCAGAAAGATATTTCAAAGAAATTGGAGTTTTACATCAGTAAAATTAATAAATCCTCTGTGAAAGCAGAGGGTTTTATAAAAGAAAGGAAATTTTATGGCTGAAAAGAAATTTGAAATTGAAGAAGAAAAGATTGATCAAGCCAAACTTCTAGAGATGTATGATACGGAATCTAGATTTAGGAAATTTGATTCGAAAAGTACGGTTGGAATTATTGTTTTTCTTGTTAGTGTAATGTTATCATTATTTCATTTATATACTGCTTGGCAAGGAACTTTGCCGACTTTAATGCATAGAAGTATTCATGTAGGGATTATTATGAGTCTTGTTTTTATTCTTTATCCTGCAGGAAAAAAATCAAAGAAGGATAAGCCATCAATATTTGATTGGGGATTATCATTGATTTCATTAGGACTTGGAGCATATATATTATTGAATTATAATGCAATTGTATTAAGAGCTGGATTACCAAATAATGTTGATGTATTTTTAGGTATTGTTTCTATAATAGTATTACTTGAAGGTGCAAGACGAATTGTAGGAAAAGAAATTGTAATACTTGCAATTTTATTTTTACTTTATGCTTATTTTGGAAGAAAATTACCAGGAATTATTGCTCATAGAGGTTATAGTATAAAAGCAATAGCAGAATATATGTATTTATCTACAGAAGGAATTTATGGTATTGCAATAGGTGTTTCATCTACATATATATTTTTATTTATTCTTTTTGGATCGTTTTTACAAAAATCAGGAATGGGCCAATTTTTTAATGATTTAGCAATGGCAATTGCGGGATCATCAAAAGGCGGTCCTGCAAAAGTAGCAGTAGTTTCAAGTGGACTATTAGGATCAATCAATGGTAGTGCAGTTGCAAATGTTGTTACAACAGGTGCATTTACGATTCCGTTAATGAAAAAAATTGGATATGAGAAAGAATTTTCTGGAGCAGTAGAAGCAGCAGCATCGTGTGGTGGTCAAATTTTACCGCCTGTAATGGGAGCGGCAGCATTTATAATGGCTGAGTATTTAGGAATTGCATATATTACTATAGCAATCAGTGCAGCAATTCCAGCTTTATTATATTATTTAGGTGTAATAGTAATGATACATTTAAGAGCATCAAAAAATGGGCTTCAAGGTTTACCAAAAGAACAGTTACCAAAAGCATCTTCAGTTATAAAAGAAAGAGGATATTTATTTATTCCATTAGCAGTATTATTATATTTCTTAATTTCTGGAAGAACGCCTATAAATGCAGCATTTTTCTCGATAATAACAACAATATTATTAACAATTGTTGTTAGAGTTAGAAGAAAAGAAACTAAAGGACTATTTATGGATTTAGTATCAGCACTTGAAGATGGCGCTAGAACTGCATTAGGTGTAGCTGTATCATGTGCAGTTGTAGGATTAATTATTGGAGTTGCTACACTTACTGGATTTGGATTGAAATTAGCTGGAGCAATATTATTCTTAGGACATGGAAATTTATTCTTAACATTAATATTTACTATGGTTGCTTGTATTGTTCTTGGAATGGGTTTACCATCTATACCTGCATATATAATTACAGCAACAATGGCTGCACCTGCACTTGCTAAAATGGGTGTACCAATGCTTGTATCACATATGTTTGTATTTTATTTTGGAATGTTAGCAAATTTAACACCACCTGTTGCATTAGCAGCATTTGCAGGAGCCGGAATTGCTGGAGGAAATCCATCAAAAACTGGAATTCAAGCAGTAAAACTTGCACTTGCAGGGTTTGTAGTACCATATATATTTGTATTTTCACCACAGTTATTATTAATTGATGTAACCGCATTAGGTCTTGTTCAAGTGATTGTAACTGCAATTATTGGTGTTATTGCACTTGGAACTTCAGTAGAAGGGTATTTTTATGACAATTTAAATGCAATTTTTAGAGTATTATTATTTGCATCAGCAATTTTACTCATGATATCAAGTTTAATAACAGATTTAATAGGATTAGGAATATTTATGACAATATTCATTTATTCTAGAAATAAATCTAAAAAGGAAATTATAGTTTAATAAAAAAAATTCCTAAGGAATGTTTTAGATAGGGAATTACGCTTTATATGTATTTGTCACTCGATATAATATTTAATGAACTTTCCTAGAAAATAAAAAAAGCTGAAATAGAATTTTACTATTTCGGCTTTTTATTTAAGAAGCAAATATTTTAATAAATTATATTTATCAGTGTAGAAATTTATTCTATCTCCATCACTAACTATTTCATAGAGTTTATATTCCTTATTTTTAAATATAAAAGTATGTTTTGCGAAATTTGAAATACCATAAGGAATCATATCAATTTTTCTATCTATTCCACTAAAAGTAATATAACCATCTTTAATTTCAGTTTTAGTACCTGCTGAATCAGGAACACCTGCTCCAAATTGTTGGAATCTTGTGCGATCTAAAATTATATTATAATTATTATCAATTCTAAAAATTTCTTCCCAAGGGGTCAATTCTACAGAATGAATCCATTTAACCGTAAATTCATCATTAGTTTCAATTTTATATATCATTATAGGTTTTTCAGCTTGATAGTGATATAGAACTAGTACATTAATATTAACAGTAAATAACATAGTTATTAATAATATTAGTAAAATAAAAATTGTTTTTTTCATAATAGTTTCCTTTTCAATAAATTAAGTTAATTATCTTTTTAGTATATAGTTTTCAATTAATTTTATCAATGATAAGTTCTTAATTATAGTATTTTCTATTAATCTTTTATGATATTTACTTTTTTAGGCATATATGGCATGATCATGCTAATAAAAATTAACATGCCTCCAATTAACATATTTATGCTGATTATTTCATGATAAAATACCCAACTAAATAGTACTGCAAAAAAAGGTTCAAAAGTAAATATTAATCCTACATTAGCTGCTTCTAAATGCTTTTGTACAACGCTAAGTAAATAATAAGCAACGCCAGTAATTACTACTGCTAAAAATAAAATATTTATCCATTCATTAAATGCTAAATCCATTGTTGGTTTTTCAAAAATAAAAGTTGCTATTAAACTTAATATTCCAACAGTAAGTAACTGAATAGTTACAAATACATTAACACTAAACTTTCTAACATGTTCCTGAACAATGATAGTATAAAATGCATATATAACAGTTCCAGCCAAAGTAATAATATCACCGAAATTTATTTGGCTTTTACTATTTAACAGAGTTATTAATGCTAAGCCAATAATTGCTGTTATAGTTTGTATAATAACTGTTGAAGACGAATTTTTTTTAAAAATCAAATATTGAATAATTGGTATAAATACTACTGAACTACCGACTATAAATGCATTATTAGCGACAGATGTATATTTAAGTCCTAAACTATGAAAATAGAATGTTATAAAAATTAATATTCCAGTAGTTATTCCTGATTTTAAGACTTCTTTATTTACTATAAATTTTTTTGTTGCTAATAAAAGCAATAAAAGTAATAAACCTCCAATTACAAATCTATATGCTAAAAAGTTAAAAACTCCCATTTTACTTAATAATGGTTTTGTTAATGCAAATGATGATCCCCATAATGCTACTACTGCTAGCATTAATAATTCATAATGTATTTTTTTCATAAAAATCTCCTTTTAATACTGTATTTTAATACTATATCAAATTAAAAGAGACTTTCCTTTTCTGTTTTCACAACAATTCATTACTTAGTTTTCTGTTTTTACAAGTTATCAATTTTAAATCTTTTTTTATACAGTTCATATAAATGAATTGCTGTTGCAAGTGATTCATATTGCATTCCTGTAAGACTTTGAAAATTTAAAATCACTTTAATTTTTCTAATTCGATATCTTATTGTATTCATATGTTGAAAAAGTTCTTCAGAAGTCAATTTAATATCCCCATCACAATGAATATATGCGCATGCTGTATCTAATAAATTGCTATGATGTTCTTCATCATATAATTTAAGTTTTTGAATAATATCCTCAAAATACATATAGGAATATTGATTTTCTGTAATTGGTAATAATATTTGATAGATTCCAAGATCTTCATAATTAGAAGAATATTTTTCTTTATATATTGAAAATTTTAAAGAAATTTTAGATTCATGAAAAGCTTTATTAATATTGCCAAGTTCATTATATTTACGACTGATTCCAACATTACAATAATTTTCATTT
>JAUCFZ010000008.1 GCA_030377915.1 Clostridiaceae bacterium HSG29 | reverse complement strand
CATTCACTAATAAACATTTTTGCTGCTTTTCTTATAATTTCCTTATAATCAAGAGCTGCGAAATTTTTTTCATCAGACAAAGTCTCATTAACAATATTTATTTCCTTAATCATTTCAATCATATTTATTTCTAAAAACGAGGAATACTTTGATTTTTTTAATATCGCATGTCTATTGAAAGTTTTTTTATCAATTGAAATCCTAATAAGAAATAAACCATTACCTAAAATTGAAGGCTTCGAGTAAAATGAAATTTTCTCTTTTTCAAAATCATAATTCGAAAAAATTGTATTACAATGTTTTAAGTGTTCATCCTCTAACAAAAAACTATTATGACTTAAATTTGAATTGAATTTATAATCAATATTTGTTTCATGATATTCTGGCAAAAGTTGAAATTCATAACCTTTTGCAATCTTATTAAATTTAACTACAAAAACTTCTGGATTTAATTCTCTATCAATGTTATTAACAACACCTTTAATAAAAAGTCTCAGAAATCTCATATATTTTTTTAATTTTAAATCACTTTTCATAAATTCACCCGTTTATTTTCAATCTGTAATTTCTTCCTCAGAAGAAATATCTATAACTAAATTATATTCACCTTCAATTATATTCATTTCTTCAAGAAGCTCATTTAAGCTATCTTTATTATCTATTGAAAAGAATATTTTCATTCTAAAAATTCCTTCTTTAACCGATTGCTCTGCAGAATAGATATTTGCATTTTTCTTAGATATTGCAGTCGAAATTCTAGCTACTATACCAACATGATCGTTACCGGTTATTTTTAGCATATATAACATAAAATAAATCATCCTCCATATTTAATTCTAAATATACTATCATTGCATAAATAATTACTACTTTCCTCATTTAATATTCTAGAGTATCCATTACCATTTCTAATTTCTAAAAGAAAAACTTTAATATTTCTTGAATCATCATTAATTACCAATTCAACATTTCCATTAAAAAGATTTTTTACATATCCAGATATCTGGTATTTTAGAGCGTTTGAATATACAAAATACCTAAAACCAACTCCCTGAACTCTTCCAGAATAAATTATTTTCATAAAATCATCCTATCTACTAATTCTTTTTCACCTTAAGTATACAACAATTTACACATTTTTAAAACAGTTCTTTTTTAATTCCTACCATTTTAGTAATAATTACAAAAAAAGATTGACATTTTTTGTTTTCATGTTAAATTATTAAATGGAGGTGTTTTATTATGTATATAAAAACAAATGAAGAAACATGTAATGAAATTCAGAAAATATTAGAAGCACAACAAGACAAACCTAAAAGTGTAAGAATATTTATAGCAGGTATTGGTTGAGGTGGTCCATCATTAGGTCTAGGTCTAGACGAAAAGAAACCAGAAGATGTTATGGAAGAAGCCTTTGGAACTAAGTTCATTATGGCAAAAGATATATATGATCAAATGGGAGAAATTACTGTTGAATACAAAATGAATGGATTCAGTGTAATTCCTACAAATCAAGAGCCGTCTGATTGTGGTTCATGCTCAGGTTGCTAATAGATTATTAAAAACATCCAATTATAGGATGTTTTTTTTTACCCTTCTATCTTCTTTAAAATAGAGTTTATTTCACCACCTATTATCAAAATCATACTTCCAAAATATAACCAGAACATTAAAATAATTACTGTCGCAAGACTACCATAGACTAATTTATAATTCGAAAAATTATTTAAAAATATTGTAAAGAAATAAGACAGCGTTGCCCATCCAAATATTGAAAATAAAGTTCCCCAAATCACATCATTTGGTTTTTGCTTTATATTTGGAATATACATATATATTAAACTCATAATTAAAACTAAAGTTAAAGGTAACATGATTATTTTTATTCTATTATAAAGAGTGAAAATTTCCCACTTAATTTCAATATACCTATTAACAAAATTATATAAATCTACTCCAATATTTGGGAGTGCAAGTAGAATTACAATTACAAAAACAATTAAAACTGTATAAAGAATATCAATAATTTTAATTACAAAAAAACCTCTAGTTTCTTTTATTTCATATGCTTTATTTAACGATACCATAAGTCCTCTTATCCCTTTTGAAGCTGACCATAAAGTGGCAATTATCGATACTGAAATAACACTATTATCTTTTACTAAAATATAATTATTAATAAAATCAAATGCAAGTTTATGAACACTTTCAGGGAAAAACACTTGCAAAACTTGCATCAATAAATCAGTATTCATTGATAATCTTCCTAAAATGGTAAATAAAAATATCAAAAAAGGAAAAATTGACAGCATTAAAAAAAATGCCATTTGCGCACTATAAGCACTAATAGAATGTTCCCTATATCTTTTCATTAATTTTTTTATTATATAAAATATATTTGAAATAACTGAAATGTCATTATTCATCTTTATCACCTTTTTATATTATACCAAATTTATGCAATAAATAACTAAAACATTAAGAAAGTATTAATTTTTTCAATATAATTTGTATTTAATTATAAAAAGTTTATAATATTTATAGGAGGATGAAAAATATGAAAAATAATAAAGCAAAAGGTAGTTTGTCGTTTTTTCTTTTGATAATTGTAGTACTAGCAATTTTTGCTGGTTTTAATAGTTATTATACATTAGAAAATGCTGAACAGGCTGTAATTGAAAGATTTGGAGAAGTTGTAAACATAGTAAATGAACCTGGACTTAACTTTAAAGTTCCATTCATTGAAAAAGTTTATAAAGTTAACACAAATGAGATAAACAGGATTCAATATGGTTATGTGGTAAAAACTGAAGCTGCAACATCACAGGAGGCTACATATAATGAGGTTCTGGAGGAATCAATCGCACTTACAAAAGGATCTTATCTTGTAAATGTCGGTGCAGTAATTCAATATAAGATTACTAATGCTGCTGATTATATTTACAATGTACAAGATCCTAATGGAACAATTAAATTAGCATTTGAAAGTGTACTTAGAAGAAATCTACAAAATATGGAATTGAATGATGCACTTGTAAACAAAGATACAATTTCTACTCAAATAATTCCGGATTTAGCAAAAAAAATTAATGAATATAACTTTGGTATTACTATAACAGATGTAAAATTTACAGATGTTTTATTACCAGCAGAAGTTCAATTTGCATATGATGATGTAAATAATGCTAAAAACGAAAAAACTGAGTATAGCTCTCAAGCTTTAGAATATGAAAATGATAAAATTCCGCAGGCAAGAGCTAAAGCATATGAGACAATTGAATCTGCAAAAGCTTATAGAGTTGAAACTATTGCTCAAGCAAAAGGTGATGTTGCAAAATTTACTCAAGTATTAGAAAAATATGAATTATCAAAAAATATTACAAGAACAAGAATGTATATTGAAACTATGAACGAGATTTTAGCAAAAACTCCTAATAAGTATATAATAGATTTAAGTGACAGTAGCAATACTATTAAGTATTTGCCACTTAATCCTGAATCACTTAATAAAGGGGGTAATCAATAATGGATTTTAATAATTTTAATGGTAATAATGGACCAGATAGAGAAAATTTTCAAGATATCGGAAAAAAAGCTGGTGAAATTAAAAACAAAGCTGTAAAAAGTGCTAAAAATTTAGCTTTCTTACTTGTAATAATTATTTTATTATTAAGTGTAAAAAGTTTTATTTACGTAGTAGCTGAAGATGAAGTTGCTGTTGTATCGGTACTTGGCGATATTAAAAAAGTAATAGTAGATAAAGATAATGAACTTGCAATTGGACAAAACGATATCGATTCTAGATTTTCAAACGTAGAAGTAGTTAATAAAAAAGGATTATTTTTTAAAGTACCTTTTATTACTACTGTAAATAAAAACAGTTCTAAATTAATTACTTATAAATCAAATTCTGCAAATATTGTAACTCGTGATAAAATAAAATATAAAGTTGCATTATATGCTCAATGGGAAATTTCCCATCCTGGTTTATTTAAAACTTCTTTAGGCACTATAAACAAAGCTAATGCAGTAATTGATGAAGTTGTTTATGCTGTAATTATTGAAAAAATTAACACCCTTTCAAGTGATACTTTCTTAACTGATAAAAATAAAGTTATTGAAGAACTTGAAAAATCAAAATTACAGTTAAATTCAGAATTAGCTGAAAAAGGTATTGTTCTAAGAGATATTGAAATTTATAGAACTATACTTCCTGATTCAAATATTGAATCAACTCATCAAAAAATGGTTGCTGAAAGACAAGCAGTTGCTCAGAAAACAAGATCTGAAGGTAAAGAATTATATAGAACTACTGTTGCTAAAACAGATCGTGAAGTAAAAGAAATTGAATCTGCTGCAATTGAGGAAGCTGAAATGATTAGAGGTTCAGCTGATGCAGAATCTTTGGAAATATACGCAAATGCATATTCTGCAGATCCTGAATTTTATGAATTCTATAAATCTTTAGAATCATATAAAACTTCATTTGATGAAAAAACAACAATTTATTTAGATAAAAATAATCCATATTTAAAATATTTTAATAATGGAAATTAATACTTTACAAAAAAATCCGAAATTCATTATAGAATTTCGGATTTTTTATTATCTATTTATATATTATAATTTTTTTCAAAACGCCATGAATCTCTTACCATTTCATTAATATCTTTTTTGGCTTCCCAATTAAGTTCTTTCTTCGCTTTATTAGCATCAGCATAACAAGATGCAATATCTCCTGGTCTACGCTCTACAATTTCATAAGGAATATCTATCTTATTTACTTCTTTAAAAGCATTTACTATTTCTAATACCGAAGTCCCTTTTCCAGTACCCAAATTATATACATTAACACCACTATTCAGTTTTTCAATTGCACTAACATGCCCTATTGCAAGATCTACTACATGAATATAGTCCCTAACACCTGTGCCATCAACTGTATTATAATCATCTCCAAATATACTTAATTTTTTAAGTTCACCTTTAGCAACTTTAGAAACAAAAGGCATTAAATTATTTGGAATTCCATTAGGAGATTCACCTATCAATCCGCTTTCATGCGCTCCAACAGGATTAAAATATCTTAAAAGAGCAACTGAAAATTCACTATTTGCTAATGAAGTGTCAGTTAAAATTCTTTCGCTCATAGCTTTTGTTTCACCATATGGATTAGTTGTTTTTAATAATTCCATTGTTTCAATAAAAGGAACTTTATTATCTCCATATACTGTTGCTGATGATGAAAACACAAATTTATTAACACCATATTTTATACAAGCTTTTGATAATACCATTGTACTTACAAGATTATTAAAATAATAATCAAGAGGTTTTGAAACGGACTCTCCAACTGCTTTTAAACCAGCAAAATGAATTATTCCATCAAATTTATGATTACTAAATATTTCATCAACAGATTCTTTATTAGTTACATCTTTTTCATAAAAAACTACATCTTTACCTGTGATTTCTTGAATTTTGTCAATTGTTTCAATTTTGCTATTAATTAAATTATCTACAATTACTACTGAATGATTACTATTTAATAACTCAACACATGTATGTGAACCAATATATCCAGTTCCACCTGTAACTAATATATTCATATCTACTTAACACTACTCCTTTTAAAATCATTTATTCTTTCTACAATTTTCTTAAATTGCGATGGATAAATTGACTGAATTCCATCACTAAGAGCATTATCAGGATCATTATGCACTTCAATAATAACGCCATCAGCACCAGCTGCAAATCCAGCCATTGTCATAGGTTCAATTAATTCTCTTCTACCAGTTCCATGACTTGGATCAACTATAACAGGTAAACCTGTTTCTTTTTTCATAATTGGAATAGCCGCTAAATCTAAAGTGTTTCTAGTATAAGTATCAAAAGTTCTAATTCCTCTTTCGCATAAAATAATATTTTTATTACCAAATTCAGCTAAATACTCTGCTGCAAGTATCCATTCATATATTGTTGAACTCATTCCTCTTTTAAGTAAAATTGGTTTATTTACTTTTCCAAGAGCTTTTAACAAAGTATAATTATTCATATTCCTTGAACCAACTTGAAAAACATCTACATATTTTTCAAACATTTCTATAAATTTCTGATCAGTTATTTCTGTAACTACAGGAAGTCCTGTAATCTCACTTGCTTCCTTTAAATATTTTAATCCCTCTTCTTCAAGTCCTTGAAATGCATATGGACTAGTTCTAGGTTTAAAAGCTCCACCACGAAGTGCAGTTGCACCAAGCTTTTTAACTTCTTTTGCAATAGCAATTATTTGTTCTCTAGACTCCACTGAACAAGGTCCTGCAATAATCAAAGGATTTTTTTCATCTACAATAATACCATTAATTTTAACTTCAATTTTTTTTCCTGTTAGAATTTTTCTACAATTTGTCATCAATCAACCTCACACTATCTGTATCGATATTTTTAACAATATCTACAGCCTTTTTACCATTTATTTCAATTTCACTATTAATCTCTAAAAGAGGTACTAAAACAAAAGCTCGTTTAGTCATTTCTTTATGAGGAATTATTAAAAATTCTTCATCCATAATAATATCATTAAAAAGTAAAATGTCAACATCAATAGTTCTAGGTCCCCAATGAATAATCCTTCTTCTTTTTAATTCTTTTTCTACTAAATGACAAATGTCAAGAAGTTCATAAGGGCTAAAATTAGTTTCAATTTCTATTACTGAATTTACGAACACATCTTGATCCTCATAACCATAAGGATCAGTTTCATAAAAAGATGATTTTTTTGAAATTTTAACAGAATTATTTTCTAGTATTTCATATGCTTTTAAAATATTCTCTTTGCTATTGCCTATATTGCTACCTAATGATAAATATGCCCTATTCATTTCTACTTCTTTCAATCAAAACAGAAAAATAGTCATATATCCCATTAACAGGAGCTTCAGGTTTTTTAATTTCAACTTCAATTTTTTTAACCTTTTTAAACTCATCAAAAATTGAAGTTGCAATAACTTGTGCAAGTTTCTCAATTAAATCAAATTTATTGTTTTCAACAATTTCTTTTACTAATTCGTACACTAAGCCATAATGCACAGTATCTGTTACATTGTCATTTAAACAAGCTTCTTTTAAATCAGCATATAATTTTAAATCAACAATAAATTTCTGCCCTATTTTCTTTTCCTCTTCTAAAACTCCATGGTAACCATAGAATCTAAGGTTTTTTAATTTTATAATATCCATTTTATCTCCTATTGATTATTTCCTATAATATTTACATCCATATGAGGATATGGAAAACTAATTCCAACTTCATTAAATTTTTCATTAATATTTTCATTAGTTTTAAAATAAACATCCCAATAATCACTTGTTTTTACCCAGAACTTAATACTAAAATTAAGTGAACTATCACCAAATTCACTAAGCCCAACAAAATATGAAGGCTCAGAAAGAATTTTTTCATTACTTTTAATTATTTCCTTAACAGTATTCTTTAGTAATTTTATATCAGTGTCATAATCAACACCTATTATTAAATCAACTCTTCTTGTATTATTCGCAGAAAAATTTGTTAAATTACTATTTGATACCATACTATTAGGAATTATTTCAATCTTATTATCAGGCGTAGTTAAATGAGTATAAAAAATACTTATTGATTTAACAGTTCCACTTATACCATTTACATTAATATAATCACCAACTTTAAAAGGTTTTAATATTAATAAAAGTACTCCACCTGCAAAATTAGATAAACTTCCTTGAAAAGCTAAACCTATTGCAAAACTAGCACCACCAATTATAGCAACAAAAGATGTCGTTACAACACCAAGATATGAAATAACTGATATTAAAACTAGAACTTTTAATGACATTTTACTAAATGGAATCAAAAAATTTGCTATTGTTTCATCACATTTTGATTTTTTTAATAATTTTTCTAACATTTTCACAATATAATTTGAAACTTTAAAACCAACAAATACTATCAGTAGCGCAACTATAAATGCTACTCCTTTAGTAATAAGAAAATTTACAATAACTTCTCTACTTATATTAATTGCATTCATTTTCTACCTCCTGTAAATTCTATCAGTAACTTTTAAAGCATTTACATGTTCTTTAACATCATGAACTCTAACAATATCATAACCATTGATAACACCAATTACATTTGTTGCAATTGTTCCTTCAAGTCTTTGATCACTAGGTAAATCTAAAATATAACCAATCATAGATTTTCTTGAAGTTCCTAAAAGCATTTTATATCCAATTTCATTTAATTCATCAAGCCTTGCCATAACTTCAATATTTTGCTCAGGATCTTTTCCAAAGCCAATACCAGGATCAAGAAAAATATTTTCTTTTTTTATCCCCGCTTTTTTAGCAATTTCTAATGAAACTGAAAAAAATTCTTTCATTGATTCAATAATATCATTTTCATAAATATTATTTATTTTATTATGCATAATAACAACTGGCACATCATATTCAGCAATGTAATTAGCAATTTCCGGTTCTTTTTGAAGTCCCCATACATCATTAATAATATTTGCACCATTTTCAAGAGCTACTTTTGCAACATTTGCTTTTGAAGTGTCTACTGAAATAATAACGTCTATTTCTTTTTTTAATTTTTTTAAAATTGGTATTACTCTACTTATCTCTTCATCTTCATCAACTTTATCCGAACCCGGTCTAGTTGATTCTCCACCAATATCAATTATATCAGCACCCTCATCTTGCATTTTTTTTGCATGGCTTAATGCGTTATCAATATTATTAAACTTGCCACCATCTGAAAAAGAATCTGGTGTTACGTTTAATATTCCCATAATCAAAGTTTTTTTACCAATTTCCATTTCCTTGCCATTACAATTTAAAATCACAATGTCCTCCAATTATTTACAATTAATTAAACTCATAGCTTCAGCACGAGTTTTTGATTCTTTTTTAAATATACCTCTTACCGCAGATGTAACAGTTCTGCTTCCAGGTTTTTTAACACCTCTCATACTCATACATAAATGTTCAGCTTCAATTACAACTATTACACCAAGAGGATTAATTTCCTTATTAATAGTATTAGCAACTTCTGAAGTAATTCTTTCTTGTAATTGTGGTCTTTTTGCAATATCATCAACTAATCTTGCTAATTTTGAAAGTCCTACTACACTACCATCTCTAGGAATATATCCAACATGAGCTTTTCCAATAAAAGGAATAAAATGATGTTCACACATTGAATAAAAAGGTATATCTTTTACAAGAACTAATTCTTCATGTTCTTCATCTTTAAAAGTAACTTTCATATGTTCACTAGGATCCTTATCAATTCCAGCAAAAATCTCTGCATACATTCTGGCAACTCTATTTGGAGTCTCTTTTAACCCTTCTCTATCAGGATCTTCTCCTATTGCAATAATTATTTCTCTAAAAGCTTTCTCAATTCTCTCCATATCCATTTTAATCATCTCCATTTACAATACTTCTAATATAATTTGAAATCTCAAATTTTCTGCAATTATAGTCAATACCTTTAATCGTTTTAACAGGCATGACTTCCATTAATGAGTTAGTTAAAAATATTTCATCAGAACTTTCTAAAAACTCTTTATCAATATCTGTTTCAATTACTTCTAAATCTGACTCTTTAATGACTTTCATTCTCATTATACCACTTAATAGTCCATTTTCAAGACTTGGCGTATATAATTTTTTATTTTTTACAATGAAAATATTTGAAATTGCACCTTCGCAAAGTTTATTTTTTTCATTGAAAAACAATATTTCATCGAAACCTTCATTCTTAGCATTTTTAAATTCTAAAATATTTTCTAAATAATTAATTGTTTTTAAGCCAACAATTTTTGATGTAGAATTCCTTTTCACATCACTAATTTTTAAATTAAAACCTTTTTGATAATCCTTATACAAATAATTACTTTTCCGCATCATTAAAATTAAATCACACATATTTTTATTTTTAATAACTGTAATTTTTAAAGCTCCATCAAATCTATTTATTTTAATCAACTTATCTATAATTTCAATAATTTTCTTATCCGAATAAATAAAAGTAATATTTAATTTAGTTAAACCATCTCTAAGCCTTTTAAGATGCTCATCAAGAAATACAGGTTTTGAATTCTTTATTTTTACAGTTTCAAATAATCCATATCCATACATTACACCATCACTCAATGGAGAAGTTTTAGTCATTTCATTTTCATTTAAGAATTTTCCATTATAAAAATATTTCATTTTATCACCTAATAATTTAATGCTTCTATTAAAGCTTTCGCTTTATCAAGAGATTCTTGATATTCATCTAACGCATTAGAATCATAAACAATTCCTCCACCAACTTGAAAATAAACTTTATCATTTTTAATAACCATTGTCCTAATAACAATATTTAAATCCATATCGCCATTAAAATCAATATACCCAATTGATCCTGTATATATATTTCTTTGAGTAGGTTCAAGTTCATCAATTATTTCCATAGCTCTTATTTTAGGAGCACCTGTTATTGAACCACCTGGAAAAGTATTTGTAATACAATCAATGGTATCAAATTTATCATCTTTTAAACAAGTTACAGTAGAAACTAAATGAAAAACAGTAGGATACTTCTCTACTACAAATAATTCAGGAACTTTGACAGTACTTGTTTTTGCTACTTTTGAAAAATCATTTCTTTCTAGATCAACAATCATTAGTAATTCTGCTTTATCCTTTAAACTTTCTTTTAATTCGTTTTTTAATTTTTTATCTTCTTCATCATTATTCCCTCGAGGTCTTGTTCCTTTAATAGGTCTTGTTTGAAGTTTATTATCTCTTAATTCAATAAATCTTTCTGGTGAAGAAGATAAGATTTGATATTCTCCATAATCCATAAAAGCAGCAAATGGAGCAGGATTAATATTTCTTAATTTATTATATAATTCGATTGGTTTATCTCTTAAATCAGTTTTAAACCTTTGAGTCATATTAACTTGATAAATATCTCCTTCAATAATATAATTTTTAATTTTCTCTATTGATTTAAGATATTCCTCTTTAGTCATATTGGACTTGATTTCAGCTTTTTTATTATGATGTCTAAGATTTAATTTTTCCGTTTTATCATAACTTAATTTTTTTAATATTATATTTACTCTTTTATCTCCACCTATATTTACATCTGAATCAGTTATAAAAACTTTTTTAGTGCTATGTTCATAAATTATTGCGCCATTATAAAACCCTAAATTTAAATCTTCAATATTTACATCATCAACTGCTGTTCTATCGATAGTTTCTAAATGATACAATAAATCATATGAAAAATGACCAATTGCTCCGCCAATAAATGGAAGATCAGTATTATATGTTTTATTAAATTTATCCAAATACTCTTTTATTACCACAAAAGGATTTCTATTTAAATTTATTTCTCCATCATCCTCTTTAATATTTACTTTCCCATTTTTTGATTTAATTGTTATAAATGGATTAAATGCAATAATAGAGTATTTGCCTAGTTTTTCGTATTTATCTGAACTATCAAGAAATACTGGCAAATTTTCATTTTTAAATATATTGAAAATTTCAAATGGTTTTAGTGAAATATCAATTTCCTTAATTATCATTTCTATCACCATTTTCTAAAAAATTCTTAAGTAATTCAAGTCCTTGCTCAGTTAAAATTGCCTCAGGATGAAATTGAACACCCTCAATATTATATTTCCTATGTCTTATACCCATAATTTCACCTTCTATAGTCTCTGCAGTAATTTCAAGTTCATCAGGCAAACTATCTCTTTCAATTACTAAAGAATGATATCTTGTTACATATAGTGGATTATTCAACTCTTTAAAAACACCTTTATTAATATGATTTATTTTAGAAACTTTTCCATGAACTGGCACCATTGCTTTAACAATATTCGCACCAAATACTTCACCTATTGCTTGATGTCCAAGACATATTCCTAAAATTGGAAAAACGCCTTTAAGTTCATCTATTATTTTTTCAGATATGCCAGCTTCACTTGGAGTACATGGCCCTGGAGAAATAACAATCATATTTGGTTTCATTTCAACAATTTCCTTTATTGAAATTTTATCATTTCGCACTACTTTTACTTCCTCATTTAACATTTTTAAATACTCTACAAGATTGTATGTAAATGAATCATAATTATCAATCATTAATATCATTTTAATCCACTCCTTTATATAACACTAAATCCATTTTACAAGCATTTCTAATATATTTCAAGATAACAAAACAAATAATGTATTTTTCATTTTTCTTGTTAATCTAACACTAATACTATATCATATTATATTAAAGAAGGTGGATTATGAATTTAGGAATTACATTTGAAGAAAAAATACTTATCGAAATTGATCAAACTGAATATATGAATTTTATTAAAAAAAATAGACTTTCTTTTTTAGAGTTTGCTCCTAATTTTAGTAAATATTCATATGAATTTTACAAAAATATTTTTAATGGAATTATAAATTCTAACATTAAAATTAAAATTCATTTACCACATTTTATAGATGAAAATTTAGATATTAGTAATTTTTCAAATAAAAACAAACTAAAATTAATTGAATTTTATAATTCATTAAATGATCTAATTGACTTAAGTAAAAATAATATCATTTTAGTTTTTCATGGAGCAAAATATGAAACAATATCAAAAGATGAGGCTTTATCAAAAACAAATGCTTTTATAAAATTCAGTCTTCAATTCTTTAATGAAAATAATTATTTAGTTAATTTATCAATAGAAACATTAAATACACATCATCACAAAGTAATCGGTGATAATAGAGAGGATTTAATTAATATTGTTAAATCTTTTAATAATAAAATTGGAATATGTTTTGATATTACACATGATTATTTAAATTTAGAAGAAATTACTTTTCCTTCAAAGGAGTTTTTATCATTAGTGAATCACTCTCATATTCATGGATTCAATAAAGATAACAATCATTTACCTGTTTATAAAAATGAAATTTTATTTGATATGATAAAATTACTTAAAAAAAATAATTATCCTATTAACATTGAAATGTTATTATGTGATAATTATTTAAATGAACTTCAAAAAGATATTGATCTTATTAATTCATTTCGTTAAATATATTTAATTGTTCATTTTCTTTTTCGTCAATATTTGAAACTGAAATTCCAATTAATCTTACATTCTTTTTAATATCAATTTCATTAAAAATTCTTTCAACAAGAATTTGATAATCATTTAAATTAAATAAATAGTGATCAAGCGTCTTACTCCTAGTGATTACAGAAAAATCATTAAATTTTATTTTAATTGATATTGTTTTTGCAACCCTATTCTTTTTATCTAAACCATCAAATATACTTTCCATCATATTTTTTAATATCTCATATAGTTTTTCTTTATTTCTTGTATCTTTTTTTAAAGTACTTTCAGTTCCATATGATTTATTTTTAACCTCTTCTTTCAAAGAACGATTATCAATTCCTCGTATTCTATCATATATATCAACACCCATATTTCCTAAAAACGATTTTAAATTACTTTTAGAATAATTAAGTAAATCATCAACATAAAAAATACCTAAGCTATTTAATTTCTGAACTGATTTCTTGCCAATACCATGGATTTTTCCAACATTTAATGGTCGCAATATATCAGGAATCATATCTTCAGTAATAACTTTTATTCCATCAGGTTTATTCCAATCACTAGCAAGTTTTGCTAAAAATTTATTATATGAAATTCCAACTGATATTGTTATTCCAACTTCTTTTAATACCCTTTTTTTTATTAATTTTGCAATATACATCGGATTTTGATATAAATCTGTAACTTCAATATAAGCTTCATCAATTGAAACTTGTTGGATTTGATCCGTTATAGAATAAATAATATCAAAAACCTGTCTAGAAACTTCCAAATATCTACTCATCCTTGGTTTAATGAAAATGCCATCAGGACATTGCTTTTTAGCTATAAAACCAGCCATAGCCGAATGAACACCAAATTCTCGCGCTTTGTAGTTACAAGTAGAAACTACCCCTCTATCGCCAGTACCACCTACTATAACAGGTTTACCAATCAACTCATTATTATCCATTTCTTCAACTGCCGCAAAAAAAGCGTCCAAGTCAACATGCAAGATTTTTCTCATAATATCCTCTTATCTAATTAGTAATATCAACTTCACTATCTGATTTTCCTTTTATTTCAACTATTAATTTATGCGGTAAACATACTAGAACTTCTCCAACATTTTTAATAGAACCATCTTTCACACAAATCTGATTATGACAATCTGCTTCGATTATTCTAACTACATCTTTATCTATTTCAATTAAATTATAACCATATTTTGTTTTAATTGGTATTGTTTCTTTTTTCTCAACAGGTAAATCTCTTTTAACAAATATTTCATTATCTACTTTAACAATTAAATATTTATTGTTATAATCAATATTATTATAAGTAACATAAAAACTTAAAGCTATGCTACTAACAATAAAAAATATTATTAAAAATATATCGGCTTTCTTCATACTCAACTCCAAACTCATTATTACACAAGGAGGCAATAATGAAAAAAATATTAATTCACATACTAATAATAACTGTTTTATTAACAGGTTGTCAAAAACAAAATGATTTTATTGAAAATAATAATTTAAAATTTGGGACCATTATAAATATAAAAATCTTTAATTATAATGATAATTCAATATTTAGTGATATTTATGATCTTTTAGATGATATTGAAAATAAAATGAGTACGAATATTGATAACAGCGAAGTAAATAGAATAAATAATTTATCAAATAATCAGCAAATTAATTTATCAAACAGTACTTCTGAAGTTATTAAAAAAGGATTATACTATTCAAATCTTTCAAATGGAAATTTTGATATTTCAATAGAACCGTTAGTAAATTTATGGGCAATTGGAACTGAAAACGAAAAAATTCCATCAAATAATGATATTGAAAATACTGTTAAACATATTGATTATAAAAAAATAAATATTAATGAAAATATTTTTTATTTTTCAGATGAGAATATGTCTATTGATTTAGGTGGAATTGCTAAAGGATATGCAGCTGATAAAGTTGCAGAGCTTTTAATTGAAAATAGCATTAATAAAGCATTAATTAGTTTAGGCGGTAATATTTATGCATTAGGTTCAAATGAATCAGATGAGCCATGGAAAGTTGGAATTAAAAATCCTTTTTCAAATGAATCAGAAATTATCGGATATGTAAATGTAATTAATAAATCTGTTGTAACATCTGGAATTTATGAAAGATATTTTATTGAAGACAATAAAAGATATCATCATATACTTAATCCATTTACTGGATATCCATATGAAAATGATATCTTCGGAGTAACAATAATTTCTGATAACTCAATAGATGGTGATGCACTTTCAACCATTGCCTTTTCATATGGAATTAAAAAAGGTTTAGACTTCATTAATTCTCTTGAAAATGTAGATGCAATTTTTATATCTAAAGATAAAGAAGTTTTTATAACTAAAAATTTAAATTCTTTTGTAATTACAAACGATAAATTTACTATTAAATAGGTAATTTAATAGTAAATTTTGCTCCCATATTTTCTGTGTTTTCAACATTTAAGCTACCATTATGTGCTTCAACAATTGTTTTTGTAAGTGATAATCCAATTCCAGATTTTCCGTTTTTACCTTTTACAAACCTATCAAATATATGATCTATTATTTCTTTATCTATTCCATCACCATTATCAGTGATTTCAATAATTACATTTGATTCAGTTTTATATATTTCAACAGAAATCAAATTTTTTGTATATCTTAAACTATTAGAAATAATATTGCTAATTGCAGTATATAATTTCTTATAATCATATTTAAGAAATATTTCTTTATCAATTTTTGTTTCAATTTTTATATTTTTTTCACTAATTAATAATTTATATCTATTTAAAACATCCTCTATTACGCTAAAAATCAATCTTTCTTCAAATTCAAATTCCTCTTTTGAATCATCAAATTTTGTAAGCATAATCATGCTATTTACTAATTCTTTTAAATTCTTACTTTCATCAATGATTATATCTAAACTTTTTTCAACTTCATCTTCTTTTACTATCCCCTCTTTAATTGCTTCAGCATAACCTTGTATTGACATTAAAGGCGATTTTAATTCATGAGATGCATTTTGAAAGAATTTCTTATTTTTATTAGAATAAGCGTATAGTTTATTAATCATTTCATTAAATGATTCAGCTAAATCTCCAATTTCATCATTTGATTTAATTTCTATTTTTTCATTTTTGTTATTAAAATCATATTTTTTTATATTATCTCTCAAATCAATTAATGGTTTAGATATTTTTTTCTTAAATAGATTTGAGAAAACTATTGCAATTAATGAACTAAATAAAAAGGAAACCATTAAATTTTTATTTATTGCTTTTTTAACAATTTTTATATCATTCAAATATGAATAAACTACAAAAGATCCAATTTCTTTTCCATCAGACATTATTTCTCTTCTAATAAATATTATATTTTTATCTTCATAAATATTTATTAAATCAGATATTTTTTCAATTAATTCATCATCCTTATAAATAATTCTTCTTCTATTATTTAATAAAACTATATTAGAATCAAAATATTTCCCTATCAATCTTATTTCTTTAACAAGTCTTATCTTGTTAACTCTAGTTGAATTGAAATCTTCAATTCCACTTAATTTAATATCATTTAATATCTTTGTAGCCGTAAGATTTAAATCCTCTCTTATTTCCTTTTCAATATATACTTTCATTATTTGACTAAAACTAACAAATACAATAACAAATGTAATTAAAAGCACAATTAAATATGATAACAAAATTTTATGATTAATCTTTTTCAATTTTATATCCATACCCCCAAACCGTTGATATTTTAACATTTGATTTTTCTACACCAATTAATTTTCTAAGCCTTTTAATTAAATCATCAATAATTCTTAAATCACCAAAATAATCATATCCCCAAATTTCATTTATTAATTTTTCCCTTTTAAAAGGCACACCAATATTTTGTGCTAAAAATGAAAATAATTCGAACTCTTTATTTGTAAATTTTATATTCTCATTATCCAATGAAACAGTTCTTTCGCTTAAATTAATAATAATATTGCCAATTTCAATAATTTCATTTTTATCTTTTTTTATATTCATTCTTTTAAATATATTGTTAATCCTAATTACCAATTCTCTTGGACTAAATGGTTTTGATAAATAATCATCTGCTCCAATTTCAAGTCCAACAATCCTATCAATCTCATCTCCTCTTGCAGAAACAAATATAATTGGAATATCATACTCTTTTCTTATGTTCTTACATACATCAAGACCATTAATTCCTTCCATCATTATATCTAATACTATAAGATCAGGATTGACTCTTCTAATATCATTAACTACATTTTCACCGCTAGAGAATAAAAATGTTTCATATCCTTCATTTTGAAGATATTTCTTTATTAATTCTCTAATATTTTTATCATCATCAACAACAAATATTTTTTTCATTTTATCACCCACCTTAATTATATCAAGTAAATGTGAAAAATCCATATGATTTATTTACTTTAATAACTTTTTTCTGTATTATTATATAAAGGAGATATATTATGACTATAAAACTTATTAAAGAATTTATTAACAATAACAAAAAATATAAAACATATAGTGAATTCTCAGTATTAATTCCACTTGTTGAAATTGAAGGTGAATTACATTTGCTATTTGAAAAACGCGCTTTATCACTTGTTTCTCAACCTGGTGAAATTTGTTTTCCTGGTGGAAAGAAAGAAGATGGTGAAACTCCAAGTTACTCTTCTATAAGAGAAACAATGGAAGAGCTAAATATTAAACAAGATCAAATTGAAATATTGAATAATCTTGGGTATTTTTTTACACCTTTTAATTATAAAATTAATATTTTCTTAGGGTATTTAAAAAACATAGATATTGATTCAATTGTTTTTAGCAAAGATGAAGTTGATTCAATATTTACAGTACCTTTAAAATATTTATTAGAACAAAAATCCCAGAATTATAAATTAGATATAGAATTGAAAGTTCCAGTTGATTTTCCATTTGAAAAAATTGAACATGGAAAAAACTATTCTTTTAAAACAGGATTTTATAATGTTAATTTTTATGAGTATAAAGATATCGTTATTTGGGGGATTACAGCAAATATCTTAAATATTTTTTTAAACAATATAAAAGAGTTATTCATAAATAACTGAATAACTCTTATTAGTAGCGGCAGGCACGTTCAGAACACTTATATTCAGTTTTACTAATCTTTGTTTTTATAATCGGCATTCCTCCTTGCATTTCTTACTTTCGAACTACTTGAAAAAACACTGTTGTTGCAAAATGTGTCATTACTCATTTTACTTGTTATTTGTTACTTGTTACTTGTTACTTGTTACTTGTTACTTGTTACTTGTTATTTATTACAATTATCTTTTTAAAAATAATTATAGATTTCTAATCTATATTTACATCCCGGCCACTACAATTTATATAAACCTTCATTGAAGGCTTATTGATTGTTAATAAATTTATACCCGCAATATTTTATCTTAAACATTTTTTTACTTTTTTTTATGAAAGGATTGATAATATGACTATAGCAGCATTTTTTGATATTGATGGAACACTTTACCGCGATTCATTAATGATTGAACATTTTAAGAAATTACTTAAATATGAAGTTTTTGACCCAATAATATGGCATTCGGACGTAAAAAAAGTGTTTATGGAATGGGAAAAACGTGAAGGTGATTACGATACTTATATGGAAGAATTAGCTGAAGTATATGTACAGAGCCTTAAAAATTTAAATAAAATCGAATATGAATTTATTGCAAAACAAGTAATAAACTTATGTGGTGATAAAGTATATTCCTATACTCGTCAAAGAATTGATTACCATAGAAAAAAAGGTCATTTAGTTTTGTTTATTTCAGGAAGTCCTGATTATCTTGTAGGTAAAATGGCTACTAAATACAAAGCTGATGATTTTAGAGCAAGCACTTATATAACAGATGAAAATAATAACTTTACTGGAGAAGTAATCCCAATGTGGGATGGCAAACATAAAATTGAAGCTATGATGGATTTCAAAAGCAAATATGATATTGATTTTGAAAAATCATATGCATATGGTGATACACACGGTGATTTAATAATGCTAAAACAAGTAAAACACCCAATTGCAATTAATCCTTCATTTGAATTAATAAAAGCAATTAAAAATGACGATATTCTGAATAGAGATGCAACAGTTATCATTGAAAGAAAAAATGTTATTTATGAATTAAATTCATCTCTTAATTTTACGAAAGGTGGAAGATAATGAATTTAGAAGAAATTTTAAAATCTAGTAAATCCATAGAGATTTCTGTTTACGATAATACTTTAGGTGAATTAAATTTTCACACTTTAATTGATATCGGATTTCAGTATGTAAATAATTCTTTTTCTGTTATTGCACCAATTTATCAAGGGAGAAATTATAATTTTCATAATAGTGATTTAGTTACTATTTACTTTGTCTCAATGATAAAGAATATTAAAAAGGTATTTTCTTTTAGAGCAAAAGTCCTTCATAGAATAAAAGAAGATAATTTCATAGAAATTGTAATACAAAAAATTTCTGAAGTTGAGCAAATCCAAAGAAGAAACGCTTTTAGATTACCAATAACTAAAAATGTTATTGTAACTGTTGATGATAATGAATATGAAGTTCTTTCAAAAGATATTTCCGCAAGTGGTTTAAGATTTATAATAAATAAAAAACTTAAGGCTGGTAGTAAACTTGATGTTAAAATAAATTTTGAAGATGAAATTCAAATCATAACAGAAGGAAATGTAATAGAATCTTATTTACAAAAAGATAGTGCTATGAAATATGATACAAAAATTGAATTTGCAGGATTAAAAAACTCAGAAAAAGATAAATTAATGAATTATATTTTTTCTAAACAAATTCAAATGCTTAAAAAAACCACGAATTCAGATGCTGCAGATAATATTTATCATATGATTTATGGTGACCATAAAGAAAAAAGAAATGGCCCAGATACCATGTTAGATATTATTCATGGCATTAAATATGGAGCTATGGCATTATTATTTTTAATTATCGTATTTTTTATTAAAGCAATGCCTGAAACTTCATATGGAATAGGACGATTTTTTAGACATGCATATAGAGTACAATGGGACTCAGCAATTCTAAATTTAACATTTACTATTTCCATTATTCAGTTTGCTATTACAAGTATTGGACTATATTTAAATTCAAAAAGAGTTAAAAGAAAAACTGATAAATACAGTATTAGTTTAATTATAAATTTCATTATATCAATACTAATAATCATCACTATACTATTCATGCAAATATCATGAAAATAGACTAATTGTCATTTCTATGGTATAATGTTAGCATAATATGATGGGAGGATAGAATGATTTCTTATAATAATCATGTAATCAAATTATATAATGATGATGCTCAAAATTGTTATAATGCTGATATCATTAGCAATAATACCTATCAAAATGTGTTTATTGAAGAATATGTTGATAAAACATCATTCTACAAAATTGAAGATTTCGAAAAAAAAACAAATCCTTTTTCTAAATATTAGGATTTGTTTTTTTATATTTTTATTTTTAATTTTATGATTAATCAAATAATCGGTGAACAAATAATCCACTTCTAAGTTTTGGTTCGAACCAAGTTGATTTAGGAGGCATTACTTTTCCAGCATCAGCAATTGCTAATAAATCTTCCATAGTTGTAGGATACATTGAAAAAGCAACTTTTTTACCTTCGTTTACTCTTTCTTCTAATTCCTTAAGCCCTCTTATTCCACCAACAAAATCAATTCCTTCACTTGTTCTTGGATCTTCTATTCCTAATAATGGTCTCAATATATTTTCTTGTAGAATTGATACATCTAATCTATCTACAGGATCATTAGCATCATATATACCTTCTTTTGCTTCTATAACATACCAACTATTTTCAAGATACATACCGTAAGTATGTTTTTTCATTGGTCTATATGGCTCTGCTTCGTCTGATTTTTCAACTTTAAATTTTTCTTTTACTTTTTCCATAAACTCATCATTAGTCAAACCATTTAAATTATAAATAACTCTGTTATAATCCATTATAAATAAATCTTCATCTGGGAACATTACAGACATAAAGTAATTATATTCTTCATCTCCAGTAAAATTAGGATTTGCTTCACGTCTTTTCATTCCTACTTTTACACTTGAAGCTGATCTATGATGTCCATCTGCAATATATAATGAATCAATCTCATTTTCAAATATTTCTTCAATTCTTTTATTTAATCCATCTTCAGTCAATTCCCAAACAATATGTGTAATTTCATCTTCTGATTTAAAATTATATACTGGCATATGAAATTTAATCCAATCGTTAACAATAGTCGAAATTTCATCATTTTTTCTATAAGTTAAGAATATTGGTGCAGTATTTGCATCACAATGATCAAAATTATTTATTCTATCTACCTCTTTTTTTGCTCTTGTAAATTCATGTTTTTTAATTATATTATTCATATAATCATCAATTGAAGTAACGCCTACTAATCCAGTTTGAACTCTTCCATTCATAATTTGTCTGTAAATATAAAACATTGGTTTTTCATCTTGGACTAAAATTTCATCATCGATCATTTTATCCAAATTTTTCCTAGCAGTTTTATATACAATTTCATCATATGCGTCTACAGTATCATCTACATCCATTTCAGATCTTACAACATGTAAAAATGAAAATTCATTACCTTTTGCCATTTCTTTTGCTTCTACACGATTCATTACATCATATGGAAGTGAAGCAACTTTTTCAACTAAATTTTTTCTTGGTTTAATTGCCTTAAAAGGTCTAACTACTGACATTAATTTCCTCCCTATTATTTAAAAAAATCTACAATAACGCTACATATCTCTTCGCCAATTCTTGTTTGTGCTTCATAAGTAGATGCACCGATATGAGGTGATAAAGAAATTCTATCACAATTTAATAATTTTTCATTTATTTTTGGTTCATTCTCGAATACATCAAGTGAAGCCCCTGCAACAATCCCCTCATCTATAGCATTCATTAAATCGTTTTCATCAATTACTCCACCTCTTGCAAGATTAATGATAAAAACACCTTTTTTCATTGTTGAAAATTCGTTACTAGTAATTGCAGGTCCTTTATCTTTTATATAAGGTACATGCAACGATATAATATCTGCATTTTTATAAAGCTCATCAAGTTTAACAAATTTAAAATCATCAAATCCTGGTTTCTCTCCTGAACGAGTATTATAAATTATTTTCATTCCCAACGCACTTGCTTTTTTTGCAACTGATTGACCAATTCTTCCAAATCCATAAAGTCCAAGAGTCTTGCCCATTAATTCATAGCCTTTATATTTTTTCTTATTCCATTCACCATTTCTCATGCTAATGTTAGACATATGAACATGTCTTAACAATGTAAACATATGGCCAATTGCAAGTTCAGCTACAGAATTACTAGAAGCATTTGGAGTATTTTTAACTGTTATATCGTTTTCCTCAGCGTGTTTAACATTGATATTGTCAACACCAACTCCACCTCTAACAATTAATTTTAATCTTCCAGTTTCTTTAGAAGCATCAATTACATCATTTCTTACTTTTGTTCCTGATCTAACTATAATACAATCAAAATTCTTTATTTCATTAAGAAGCTCATCATTATCATAATGATGATGTACCACTTCAAAACCAGAATTTTCTAATTCTTTAACAGCAGATTCAGCAATTGTATCATTTGCAAGTACTCTTATCATAAAACTACTCCCCCCAACAAATTATAAACCTAAAATATCTTCAATTTCTTTAAATAAATCTTCTAAATTTTCTTTAGTTGCTTCAGCCATATGTGCAATTCTAAACGCTTTTTCTTTTAATTCACCATAACCATTAGAAATTACATATCCTCTTTCACCTAAAGCATTATTTAAATCTTTTACTGAGATTCCTTTAGTATTTTTAATATTTGTAACTGTATTTGACAAATATAATTCATCAGAATATAAATCAAAATTCTTTTTTGCCCAATCTCTAACAAATTTTGCGTTTTCAGCATGTCTATTAAATCTATTTTCAAGTCCTTCAACATTTAATATTTTGTCTAATTGATAATCAAGTGCAAACATATGTGATAATGATGGAGTAGAAGGATATTGATATGGTTTTGAATCAACATATTTTTTAATATTTACCAAGTCAAAATAAAATCCTTTATAATCTACTTTTTTTGCAGCTTCTATCGCTTTATCAGAAACACTGCATAAAGACAATCCTGGAGGCAATCCTAAACATTTTTGAGTAGATGAAATACATATATCTACACCCCATTTATCTACTTCAATTTTTGCTCCACCTAAAGAACTTACTGTATCAAGGCAAAATACAACTTCTGGATATTTTTTAACAACTTCAGAAATTTCATCTAAAGGATTCATAACACCAGATGATGTTTCATTATGAGTAACAGTAATTAAATCATATTCACCAGTTTTTAATGCATCATCAACCATTTTTGGTGTAATTGCATTACCCCATTCAACATTAAAAACATCAGCATCGACACCATTACTAGTTGCCATTTTATACCATCTTTCACCAAAAGCACCCATTGAAAAAACTGCAGCTTTTTTAACAGTACAACTTCTCATTGCAGCTTCCATTAATCCGCTACCTGATGAAGTCGACAATAAAATTTCATTTTCAGTGAACATTAATTTTCTTAAATTATCACTTATTCTTTTTTGAAGTTCTGATGCTTCTTTACTTCTATGACTAATCATAGGTGTAGCCATTTTAGCTAAAACATCTTCTGCCACATCAACTGGACCTGGTATAAACAATTTTTTTCTCATTTTCTCCCCCTCATTAATACAATGTAACATAAACTTTTCATTTTATAATTAAACTCTAATTCTAGAGTTAAAATGACAATATTATTCCTTTATTATCGCAATATAAACTTGATAATCCACCAGTTTGCATAATAATTATTTCCTTGAAATTACATTCTTCTTCTATTAATTCTTTTAGATAATTAGCTCTCTCAATATTGTTAACATGTGAAATTGCAAGAATTTTTTCATTCATATTTCCACCATTTTCCTTAACAATATTTTTCAATGTAGTATAGGCTTTTTTTATGCCTCTACATTTTTCATATAAAATTATTTCACCTTCGTCATTTGTTCCCATAACAGGCTTAATACTAAATATATTTGCCATTGTTCCCTGGAATTTTGAAATACGTCCGTTTTTCATTAAATTGTTTAAATTTTCCGAAACAAAGAAAGTACGCATATTTTCAATATATTTTTCTACTGTCTTAACAATAACTTCAGTATTATAATTATTTTCAAGTAATTCATTAATTTTTATTGCAGTTAATGTTTCACCAACAGATGCAGATTTCGAATTAAATACATGTACAAATCCCTCAGTGTTTTTTTCCTCAAATAATTTTTTTGCAAGTATTGCAGAATTATAAGTTCCACTTAATTTTTCAGAAATTGTTACTACAAAATTATTCTTTTTTTCCTCAAATGCTTCCATAAAATCATGCGGCGATGGGCAAGCTGTTTTTGGCAAACCATCAAATTTAACCATATCTGAAATAAAGTCGATCGGATTCAGTTTTTCATCATCGATATATTCCTTATCTCCTAAATATAATTTAAACGGTATAAATTTAATACCTAATTCCTTTAAATCATCATTAATATCTAAACTACTATCAGCAATAATATTTCCCATTTCATCCTCCTAGAAAGCAATAATAATACCCTGGTTATCACAATATATACTTGATAATCCTCCTGTTTCAACAATTATAATATCTTTAAAACTACATTTTTTTTCTAATTCTATTTTTATTTTATTAGCTCTTTTAAAATTATTTACATGAGCAATACCTAAAATTCTATTTTCCTGTTCAAAAGATTTTTCTATTATTATTTCAACTAATTTTTTATAAACTTTTTTTCCAATGCTTTTAGTTTTTAATTCAATATCACCACTTGGCAAAGAACCCATAATAGGGATAATATTTAATGTGCTTGCAATAGCTCCAGATAATTTAGAAATTCTTCCATTTTTAATAAAATTATCTAATGATTCAGCAACAAAAAATGTCTGCATCTCCTCAATATATTTATCTGTTATTTCAACTATTTCATCACTTGCTTTATCATTTCTTATTAGTTCATCTATTTTTAAAGCAATCAATGTTTGGCCAACTGAAGCTGACTTTGAATTAAATACATGAATAAATTTTTCAGTCTCTTCCTCTAAATATATTTGTTTAGCTAATTCTGCTGAATTATACGTTCCACTAAGTTTTTTAGATAATGTTACAACAAAAACATCTTCATCACCTTTAAATTTTTCTATAAAATCTTGTGGCGATGGACAAGCAGTTTTAGGAATACCTTCATAATTAATCATTTCATTAATGAAATGATTCGTATCAAATCCTTTAATATCAACAAATTCTTTATTACCTAAATTTAGAACTAAAGGAACTATATCAATTTTAAAATTTTCTCTTAAATTTTCATTCAAATCTGTGCTACTATCTCCTATTATCTTATGTTTCATAATAATTTTGCTCCTTATAGCTCGTTTATAGTATCAATTAAGAACTTACTAAAACTTAATGTTGCTTGTTTTAATGATTCCTCAAAATCAAATTCTGCATTTTCATCTGCTTTATCTGAAATATATTTAAGTGATATTATCGGAATTTTATGCATATTGCAAACCATTGATATTGCTGACAACTCCATTTCATAACAAATCGCATCATATTTTTCATTAATATATTTTGATTCATTATAATCATTAACAAATTTATCGCCAGTTACACATATACCTTTTTTATAATCAAAATTCTCAATTTCTACTAATTCTCTTACTACTTTTTCATGTCCAAATGCTGATAAATCTTCATCATTATCATAACTTTTAATAATATTTACTATTTCTCCAATTTCAGTATTTTTATCAATACCTCCAGACATTCCAAAATTTAAAACTTTTGAAATCTCATAGTTAGAAAGCAAATGTTCCGTTGCTGCACTAGCTTTAATTTTCCCAACACCTGAGATTATTCCAACTATATTTTTACCATTTAAATTGAATTTATACTTACAATAAACATCTTCATTTTTTTCAAATATATCTTGATGAAGGTTCATTAATAAGAGTTCCATTTCTTCTTGCATTGCTACTACTAATCCGAACATAATCAACTCCTTTTATACTAATCCATTGTATAATATTTCAATTTATATGTAAACAAAAAACCACTTTGAAAGTGGTTTAATAAAATATTATTTTGCTAATTTAAATACTATCAAGCATTCTAGTTAAAATATCTAATTTCTCGTAATCATACTCAAGATGTTCATTCTGTAAACTTAGAAGTTCATTCAATAAATTTCCTACTTCCTCGTCATTATTCTCAAACATTTGATCAAATATATTTTCTTTAACAAATTTTCTTTCCTCCATATTTGATTCTAATTTAATCTTAAGAGCTTCTAATTCTTCTTTAAATGTAGAATTTCCTTCTCTATTAGCATCCAATTCATCTTTTGTAATACCAGTAAATTCTTCAAACATTACCTTAGCTTCTTCTCTTGTTATTTCTTCACTTTTTACTTTTTCGCCAAGCTCTTTTCTATAAGCTTGCGCTTCTTCTCTAGTAAAACCATTATTTCCTTCTCTTAAATCTTTTAATTCATCTCTTATTTCATTAATACTTTCATGTACAGTTTCATGTTCATCAAATAAATCAAGATATTCATCTAAATCTTCTGAATCGTAGTTTGTGTAAAGCTTAGTATTTCTTTCATGCGCTTTTAAAGTTCTTGCTTCCTTGTCTAAATTTGGAGCTTTCTCATCTGCAAAACTCATAGGTACCATTACTAATAACAACATCATACTTAATCCGATTAAGCTTATAAATTTTTTCATATTATCACTTCCTTTTCTTCTATGATTTAATAATACAACCAAAATAAATTAGAAAGATGTAATAAATATGAAAAAAGTATGAAATTATAATTTATCTATTTCATTAATAATTTCTTTAGGTAATTTAAAGTTTTTATATTGTAAATGTTCATCTAATTGATTAATATTTGAAGCTCCAGCAATTACGGACATTATAGGTCCTTTTTCTAAGATGTACTTAATTGCAATTGCACTTAACGGCATATTTATATCTTTCGTAATTAATTTTAATTTTTCAACTTTTTCTAAATTTACAAGTAATTTTTCATTGTTTAACTCAGGATTCGAACTTCTTACATCTATTTCATCGAAATTATTTTTCTTATTATATTTTCCGGAAAGTAAACCCTGCATTAATGGGCTATAAGGAAGAAATTCCATATTATTTTCCTTTAAAAAAGTAAAAATCTCATTTTCTACTTCATATCCAAGTTTAATATTATGATATGAACTTGCATTTCTTTCAATCATATTATAAAGTCCTTGAAATGTTTTTATATTTCCATACTTCATAGCTTCTTTTAATAAATCTAATGAAAAATTAGAAACACCGATTTCAAGAATCTTTCCTTCCCTTTTAATATCCTCTAAAGCCAAAATCGTTTCTTTAATATTTGTATTAGGATCAGGCCAATGAATTTGATATAAATCAATATAGTCAGTATTAAGTCTTTTTAACGATTCATCAATTTCCTGATTTAGACTTTTTCTTGTTAAATTATTTGTTACATTATTTTTTTCATCCCATACTAAACCACATTTACTTGCTATAATAATATCTTTTCTTTTCTTTTTAACAATTTTTCCTAATAAACTTTCAGCTTTTCCTAGACCATATACAGGAGCAACATCAAAAAAATTTATACCTTTAGCTATTGCTATTTCTACTGTTTCAATCATTTCCTTTTCATTAAAATTTGACCATGAATCTTTTCCAGATAACTGCCAACAACCAAATCCTAAATCGGTAGGATACTTATCTCCAATTTTTATTTTTTTATTCATTTTCCTCCTTAGCGCAAGCGCTTGCGCTTATTGTTTTAAAAAAAGAGCATTACGCTCTTTTAATATTAAAGCTCTGATAATCCAAGTATTTCTTTTTCTCTTTTATCAGCAAAATTCTCAAGTTCTTCAACTTGTACTTTCATTTCGTTAACAAAATTTTCATCTTTTATTGAAGAAAGGTTGATTTTTACATTATAAAGAGCACTTTTAATAGCAGTTCTAGCCATCATAGCTGCAACAAGACCATCAGTAACAGCGTTTTTATTTCCTTCTTTAACAACTATTTCTATATACTCAAATAATTTTGATGCATCAATAGCAACACCTAATGGAACTTTTGCCGCATATTTCATTCCATCTTGAATTGCTTCTGTTCTTAATTTTTTTTCTTCATCTGTTTCTTTAGGCATCTTAAAAGCTTTTAATACTGAATCAAATGAATTTGCATCTTTATCTATTAATTGAACAAACTCTCTTCTTCGTAAATCTAGTGCCTCAGCAATTTCTACCATTTTATCACTTATTTCTTCATAATTTTTCTTACCTATTGTTAAATTTGCAACCATTGCCGCCAAAGAAGCTGACAAAGCACTTGATAAAGCAGCTACTGATCCTCCACCTGGTACCGGATCTTTTGAAGCAGTCTTTTCAAGAAATTCCTTTAAATACATATCACCTAACATTATTTCCTCCTTATAAAGCCCCTTTAATTTCTTTATCAAGTATAATTTTACCATTTTTTATTACTTTTTCAACTAAATTCACAGCAATATGATATGCTAAAAATTTATAAGATGGACAATTATGAATAACAATATCTGCTTTTTTGCCTATCTCAATACTACCGATTGTTTTTTCTCTTCCAATTGCTTTAGCTGCGTTAATAGTAAGTGCATTTATTGTTTCTTCAATTGTCATTTTCATTTTTATTGTAGAAAGAGCTATTAATAATGGTATTGATTCAGTATGACAACTACCAGGATTAAAATCACTTGCAACTGCAACTGCTCCTCCATTATCAATAATATACCTTGCTCTTGCATAATCTTCTTGTAATGAAAATGCAGTTGCGGGTAAAAGAGTTGCTACAACATCGTTATCTCTTAACATTTTTAAACCTTCATCAGAAGCCTTTAGTAAATGATCTGCAGAAGTAGCTCCCAATTCACCAGCTAATTCAGTCCCACCAATTCTAACAATTTCATCAGCATGCATTTTAAGTTTAAAACCCATTTCTTTTGCACTATTTAATAATTTTTTTGAATCTTCTACTGAAAATACATTCTTCTCAGTAAATATATCGCAAAACTCTGCTAAATCTTTTTCTTTTACAGCTGGTAAAACTTCTTTAATAATATAATCAATATATTCTCTTGAATGTCTTTTATATTCAGTTGGTACTGAATGTGCACCTAAAAAAGTGCTTACAACATCTAATGAGTGAACTTCATTTAATTCTTTCATAACTTCAAGTTGTTTAATCTCAGTATCAAAATCAAGTCCATAACCGCTTTTTCCTTCAACAGTTGTTACTCCAAAATTAGCAAATGAATTTAATCTTTGAATTCCATCATTAAATAATTTCTCTTTTGAAGCTTCTTTTGTTTGATTAACTGATTTTGCTATTCCTCCGCCACGGTTCATAATTTCCATATAATCCATTCCAGCTAGTCTCCATGAATATTCATCATCTCTATAACCACCAAAAACAAAATGAGTATGAGAATCAATAAAACCTGGTAAAACAACTTTATTTTTTGCATCAATTACAATTGCATTTTCTTCAAACGATTTCAATTCATCAAAATTACCAATTTTTTTAATTATTCCATCTTCAATATAAATAGAACCATTTTCAATAATTGATAAATCATTCATTTCATTACCTTTTTTTGCACCTTCCGATTTACAAGTAATTATTTGATTGGCATTTTTAATTAATAATTTTTCCATTTTTATTCCATCATTCTTTTTTCTAAAACTTGTTCCATTGAAAAATCTTCAATTCCTAAATAATACTCTGCAGTATCAATTAATGCTTTCATAGGAACCATTCCGATAACTTCACTTCCAACAACTGTAACTCCATATCTTTTTGCTTCGATTCTTATTAATTCAAATGCTCTATAAATAGGTGTTTTTTCAAAATTAGTCAAGTTCATTGAAACTTGAACAAGTCCTCTGTCTTCCATAGTTACACCCATAGCTTTACAATATCTTAAACCTCCAGATAAATGTCTAACAGCTTTTCCAATCTTTGTAGCAATCTCTAAATTATCAGTATTTAAAATAACATTATATGCAACAAGGAAAGGTCTCGCTCCAATTGCAGTAACACCTGCTGTTGGATGAATAGTTTCACCAAAATCAGGTTTCCAATCTAGATCTGTCATTTTTTCAGCCATTCCTTCAAATTGGCCTTTTCTTATTTTAGATAAATTAGCTCTATGTGGTGCTGTTGCAGCAGACTCATATAAAAACACTGGAATACCATGTTTTTCAAATGCAAGTAATGCAGTTTCTTTTGCAAGTTCTACACATTCAGCAACAGTAATATTGTCAATAGGAACAAATGGAACTACATCTGTTGCACCCATTCTTGGATGCTGTCCATCATGTTTTGTTAAATCAATCAAGTCCTTAGCAACTCCCATCGCTTCGACAACTGCATTTTTAATTTCCTCAGGTTGACCTACTAGAGTAACAACAGATCTGTTATGATCTTTATCAGAACTATAATCTAACAATTTTACGCCTTCTTTAGCTCTAAAACAATCCAATATTTTCTCAATTTTTTTTAAATCTCTACCCTCTGAAAAATTAGGAACACACTCCACTATTTGATTAGACATTTTATTATTTCTCCTTTATTATTTGAAAATTTTTCCAACCAGATCGGCAACCAATTTGTCGTCTGCTACATAAGGTATAGTAATATGATCTGTATCTTTATTATCTTTATTATATTTAATTGCTGTCTCTATAGAATGCTCATTTCTTGCCCATGATCTTCTAGAAACACCAACCATAACATCCCATGGAATTGCAGAATTTATAATTTCATCAACTCTTTCAGAGCCATCTAAAACTAATCCAAATCCACCATTTATAACTTTTCCTATTCCAACTCCACCACCATTATGAAGTGCAACCATAGTCATTCCACGAGCAGCATTTCCAGCAAAACAATGTGTTGCCATATCTGCCATAACTCTTGAACCATCATAAATGTTTGCAGTTTCTCTAAACGGCGAATCAGTTCCACCTGTATCATGGTGATCTCTACCAAGCATAATTGGTGCAACTTCACCATCTCTAACCATTTTATTAAATTTAAGTGCTATATCTCTTCTTCCCATAGCATCTTGATAAAGAATTCTTGCTTGTGTTCCAACTACTAATTTATTCTTCATAGCATCCCTAACCCAAACATAATTATCTCTATCTTGAGGTCTTCTATTAGGATCAATACAACTCATTGCAGCATGATCTGTTTTTACTAAATCCTCTTCTTTTCCACTTAAGCAAACCCATCTGAAAGGACCATAACCATAATCAAATAACATAGGTCCCATAATATCTTCAACATATGATGGGAAAATAAAGCCTTCAGTTTCGTCTTTTCCATTTGCTCCTATTTCAACAGCTCCAGCATCTAAAACTGCTTTCATAAAACTGTTTCCATAATCAAAGAAATATGCACCTTTTTTATCAAGGCTTTTTATAATTTCAAATTGTTTTAATAACGATTTATCTACTAATTCAATAAATTTCTCTTTATCATTTTCTAATAGTTCAGTTCTTTCTTCAAATGAAATTCCTTGAGGACAATATCCACCTTCATAAACAGCATGACATGAAGTTTGATCAGAAAGTAAATGAACTTTAACATCATTATTATCTAAGTATTCTAGAAGATCAACAATATTACCTAGGAATCCAATTGCTCTTCCTTCACCTTTTTCCATATATTCATTTGCTTCTTCAACACATTTTGCAGGATCATCAAAATATGAATCAATCCAATTTTGTTCATGTCTTGTTATGATTCTTGATTCATCAACTTCAGCAATTATTCCTACGCCGTTAGCAATGTTAATAGCTTTACCTTGAGCACCACTCATACCACCAAGTCCACTAGTTACAAATAAGAATCCTTTTAAATCTTCATCATCTTTAATACCAAATTTTAATCTACCTGCATTTAATACAGTATTAAATGTACCGTGAACGATTCCTTGTGGTCCAATATACATCCATCCACCAGCAGTCATTTGACCATAATTTGCAACACCCATTGCACTAGCTTTATGCCAAGTTTCATGATTGTCATACATTCCAATCATTAATGAATTACTTAATATTACTCTTGGAGCATCAGGTTTAGATCTAAAAAGTCCAAGTGGATGTCCAGACAATACAGCTAAAGTTTGATTTTCATTAATTTGTTCAAGATATTTCATAATCAATCTATATTGCATCCAGTTCTGACATACCTGTCCTGTTTCACCATAAGTAACAAGCTCATAAGGATAAAGTGCAATTTCAAAATCAAGATTGTTGTCTATCATTACTTGAATACCTTTACCTTGAACACAGTTTCCTTTATATTCACTATATGGTTTTCCGTTTAATTTTCCTTGAGGTCTAAATCTATAACCATAAATTCTTCCTCTTGTTTCTAACTCCTCTAAAAATTCAGGAGCTAATATTTCATGCCACTCTTCAGGTACATATCTTAAAGCATTCTTAAGCGCAATTTCCGTTTCATTCTGAGATAAATTAAATTCTCTTTTAGGAGCTCTCCTATACTTTTTATCAAATTCAGGATACTCAGGTAATTCACCATCTAATTTAATACTCATTGACTCCATTACATTACTATTATCAATCATTATTTTCCCCCCTATTTAAACTTGAATCTCTTCAACAACATTTTATAGCATTTCAAAATAAATAACAAGTTTTAAAATTTTTTTGTAAACAGAAAAAAAGTAAGATGCATAACACATCTTACTTTTACTTTAAAATTCAGCATTACCAGGTGTTCTTGGGAAAGCAACAACATCTCTAATATTTTTCATACCAGTTAAGTACATAATCATTCTTTCAAATCCTAAACCAAATCCAGAATGTTTAACTCCACCGTATTTTCTTAATTCTAAATACCACCAATATTGCTCTTTATCTAATCCTAATTCATCCATTTTAGCGACTAAAACATCATGTCTTTCTTCTCTTTGAGAACCTCCAACAATTTCACCAACTCCTGGAACTAATAAATCCATAGCTGCAACAGTCTTGTTATCTTCATTGTCTCTCATATAAAATGCTTTAATATCTCTAGGATAATCTATTACAAATACTGGCTTTTTAAAAATTTCTTCAGTAATATATCTTTCGTGTTCAGTTTGTAAATCTACTCCCCACTCTACAGGATATTCAAATTTCTTATCAGATTTCTTTAACAATTCAATTGCTTCAGTATAAGTAACCTTAGCAAATTCATTGTTTACAACATTATTAAGTCTTTCTAATAAAGTTTTATCAATAAAACTGTTAAAAAACTCTAATTCTGGTTTTGCAGTTTTCATTACATAATTAATAATGTATTTAACCATATCTTCTACAATATCCATATTGTCATTAATATCTGCAAAAGCAACTTCAGGTTCAATCATCCAGAATTCAGATGCATGTCTTGCAGTATTTGAGTTCTCTGATCTAAAAGTTGGTCCAAAAGTATAAACTTTTTTAAATGCAAGTGCAAAAACTTCAGCTTCAAGTTGTCCACTTACAGTAAGATTAGTCTCTTTTGAGAAGAAATCTTTTGAAACATCAATTTTTCCTTCTTCTGTCTTTGGAACATCATCTAAATTCAAAGTAGTTACTCTAAACATATCTCCAGCGCCTTCAGCATCACTACCAGTAATAATAGGTGTATTTGCATATACATATCCTCTGTCTTGGAAAAATTCATGTACTGCATGTGCAGCTAATGATCTTACTCTAAACACAGCTGAAAATGTATTACTTCTTGGTCTTAAATGAGCAATCTCTCTTAAATACTCAAAAGTATGTCTTTTATTTTGTAATGGATAATCACTTTCAGAATCAGCTAATAATGTTACTTTAGTAGCTTGTAATTCAAAAGGTTGTTTCATATTCGGAGTCGCAATTAACTCACCTTCAACTTCAATTGCAGCTGAAATAGAATATTTTTTAATAGATTCAAAATTTTCTAAATCACTAGAAGCAATTATTTGTAAATTTTCAAAATATGTTCCATCATTTAGTTCAATAAAAGCAACATTTTTAGAACCTCTTGCTTTTCTAATCCATCCACCAATTTTAACACTTTTTCCTATAAAATCTTCTCTTTTTTCAAATAAATCTTTTACATCAATCATTCTCCACCTCATCTCAATATACAAAAAACGACACTTCGTCAAGGGACGAAATGTCGTGGTACCACCCTAATTATCTTAAAAAGATATCTCACAAATAACGGTTTGTCATCCGTCTAATCCTACTAATTCAGATTAAATACTCAGAGTTGTTATCCATATGCTTTTATTGCCAATATTTCACCATCATTGACTCTCTTTGAATAAAATTGCATATTTCTGTCTCTTCAACGTAATTTAAAGAAATTATAATATATTTATCTATCATTGTCAAGCTAACCTACTAAATAGTAAATTTACCAACTTCAACAATTAACTTTTCTGTTACTTCGTGCAAATTATTTGCCTCTTCAGTAAGATTCTCAATATCTTCAAGTTGCTGATACACTGAAGCACTAACCTCTTCTGATGTTGCAGCAGTTTCTTCTGAAATTGATGATATATCTGAAATTGATTCAATAGATTTTTTATTATTTTCATTTAATCTAATTCCAAGATTATTATTTTCTTCAATACTTTTCCCAATATTTTCTATTGAAGCATTTATCAATTTAAAAACCTCTGACACCTGTGATACAGCTAAATATTGTGAATTAGACATTCCTTTTATTTCACCCATAATTACTACAGTTTCAGAAATATCTTTATTAATTTCTCCAATTATTTTATTAATATTATTTGCAGCTCCATTTGATTCCTCAGCCAATTTTCTAATTTCATCAGCTACTACTGCGAAACCTCTACCATGTTCCCCTGCTCTTGCCGCTTCAATAGAAGCATTTAAAGCTAATAAATTTGTTTGTTCTGATATAGCAGTAATTGATTCTAAAATAGTTCCAATTTCTTTTGATTTCTCATTTAATTTAATAATAGATTCCTCAATTTCATTTGTCTTTTCAATATTTAAAGTTGAAATTTTATCTAAATCTGTCATTTTAGTTATACCATCACTATTTACTTCTTTTATTTTATTTGAATCTTTTAAAATTTCACTACTTGATATTAATAATTCCTCAACATCAGCTCCTAAATTATCAGATAATTGAGTACTAATTTCTAAGGTTTCAGCTTGCTCATTTGCACCTTTTGCTATTTCTTCAACAGCCACAGCCACATCTTTGGAAATTGTGATAGTATTATTAGACATAGTATTTAAATCTTTAGAAGTTTTTCCTAAAACTTCTGTAATACTCGCAGTTTCTTTAACTAATCCGCCAATATTATCAATCATCATATTATAACTTGCTGATAATATTCCAATTTCATCTTTTGATTCATGATCAGATTTCTCTGTTAAATTTCCACTTGAAGCTTTATTCATTAATTCCGAGATATTCTTAATAGGTTTTGAAATTCTATTTGCTAATACTAATGAAATAATTATAGTTAAAATTATTATTAATAAAGTTGCAAACAAACCAAATCTTAATACATTATATACAAAATTTTTCGCTGTTTTCTCACTTTGTACCGTTAAAACATGCCAATCATCGGAAACGCCTGGCAAACTAATTGGTGAATATGCAAGTATTACTTCTTCATCACCATCTTTAAATTTAATTGTACCTTTTTCACCTTTTTTACTATTTTCGATTGCAGTTAAATAACCCTCAGGTATATCAATATGCTCTTCTTTAGTAACATGATTTCCTTTTTCATCAAGTATAGGATTACCATTAGCATCTAAAACTTTTACAATTTTATTTAAAGTTTGATAATTATACAGTTCTGATACTTTTTCTTTATCCGGATGCGCTATAACACTCCCGGCACCATCTATTATAATAGAATATATTCCATTTTCATCTGATGTATATTTTTCTACAATTTGTTGTAAATAATCTAATTTAATATCAGCACCCATAATTCCAACCATTTTATTATTGTCTGTTATAGGTAAAAATACTGAAGTTACAGCAATATTTCCTGTAACCGAATAATATGAACTAGATACAAATGGTGATGAATCACTAATTATTTGTTTAAACCACCATCTACTAGAACGATCTCCAAGATTTCCTGACGACCTTCCCGTTTGCATTCCATCCATTCCTTGAATAAAAAATAAATCAAAATAATCATTACGTGATATTGTGCTCTTCAATATTGGTTCTTGTTTAATAGTTTCCATTGTTTCAATGGCTTTGTTAAATGCTAACTCCTCTGTTATTTTGTATGCTTTTGAAATAAATTCAGAAATATTTTGCGAAACTAATTCTGCATTTGTTAAAGTATTTTGTTCTACTTTTTTCTCATATGTACTATTAATAATCATAAATTGAATACCATTTACAGCAATCAACGATATAACTACAAGTAATACAAAAGACATCATTAATTTTCCTTTAATTGTTTTGAACATAAATCCTCCTATTATATAATTAGATTAATAATAAATTCTTATTTTTTTCCAATAAAAAAACTTAGTATTTTTACACACTAAGTCACCAAAAAGATATATCGGTAACTCAGCCACCATAGCTAATGCTTTAGGTCTGTAATTTTGCGCCCTTATCTTTCAACAAGTTTGCCATTTTCATTATATATTAAAACATAATTCTTGTTGTAATGTCAATGTAAATTATAATGTTTGTTAAAATCAGCACTCAGCTGCTCATTACACTTGAATATACTCAGTAATTATTATATAATCTTTTTATTACACAAGAAAGGACTATTATGAATATTATACTTGCAGGTTATAGTGCAATTTTTATTGCTTCTTTGATTATTGATTACAAAAATAAAGATTATTTTCTAAAAGCTTTTTTATTTAACATAATTATTATAATGTATTTTATTATAACTAAAAAAACAGAATCTTCAATTTTATT
>JAUCFZ010000090.1 GCA_030377915.1 Clostridiaceae bacterium HSG29 | reverse complement strand
ATTTCATTTCTATTTAATAAGTTTTGAATTTCAAAATCTACAATTTCTTTAGATAATCCAGTTTCCTTTGCGATATTTGCAATATTATTAATTGATGAAAAATTATTATAAAGAAAATATTCAATTATCTTATTATGATTAGCACTATCAATTATTTTCAATTCACTTAATATATTTTCCCTAAATCTTTTATGATAAACAGTTTTTGATTTTAAAATTTTACCCCCACCTATTGTTTCAAGCGGAGAATAAAATCTTATAACGAATTTATCATTGTATTTGCAAACAATTTTATTTTCAAGTTTTAATTGAACTAATGCAGAATCACCAGGCATAATCAATTCTCTATCAAGAATGTTTATTCTACACATTACTTCAGTTGTTCCAATATACAATCTTAATCTTGTATTATTTTCAATTATTCTTTCAGTAGTTTTTAATGTGCTAAATTTTACGTCAATAAGATCTGTTTCAAAATAAGTATTTTTAGGAGCAATAACATCTCCTCTTTTAATATCTTTTTTATCAATTCCAGGCAAATTTATAGCAACTCTTTGTCCGGAGTATGCAATTTTAACATCTTCATTATGTACTTGAATAGTTCTGGCTTTTGAAAGTTTATTACTTGGAAATATTTCAATTTCATCATTTATTTCAACTTTTCCTTCAACCAATGTACCAGTAATAATAGTTCCTAAGCCTTTAATAGAAAAAACTCTGTCAATTGGAAGTCTAAAATCTGAATTAGAATTTTGAATTTTCTTTTGCTTGAATTTTTCAAAAATCATATTTTTAAGTTCATCTATACCTTCATTAGTTTTAGTTGAAGTCTCAACAATTGGTGAATTTTCAAAAATAGTTCCTTTAACATAATCTTTAATATCTTCTTTTACTAGTTCAATAAATTCCTCTTCTACTAAATCTTTTTTAGTAATACATATAATTCCATTATCTATATCTAAATAACGTAGGATGTCAATATGCTCTTTAGTTTGAGGCATAATTGATTCATCAGCAGCAATTATCAATAAAACAAGATCTACGCCACTAACACCAGCTAACATATTTTTAATGAATTTTTCATGACCTGGAACATCTACAATTCCAATTTTATTTCCATCTGGAAGATCAAGATATGCGAAACCTAAATCAATTGTTATTCCTCTATCTTGTTCCTCTTGAAATCTATCGGTTTCAATATTAGTGAGCGCTTTTACAAGAGCACTTTTTCCATGATCAATATGTCCTGCAGTACCTATTATAAAATTAGACATTTTTACCTCCGTTAATTATTTCAATAAATGCCTTTTTTATGTCATTAAATTCATTTTCATCAATAGTTCTTAAATCCAATAAAAACATTTCATTCTTAATTCTTCCAACAACAGGGTATGAACAAGTTCTGAGAGATTTTGCAATATCATCAGGCTTCATATTATCAATACATATTTGCAGAGCGTATGTTTTTAATCTTGTTAAAGGCATAGAACCTCCGCCAACCTGCGATTCATCTTGAATTATTTCAATATGAAGATTTTCAATATTATGTAAAACATTTAATAATTTCTCAGCTTTATGAATAATATCCACAATGTCAATTGTTAAATTTTTGATTGTAGGAATATTTAATTTTGCAGTTTCAATATCTAAATATTGACGAAATGTAATTTCAAGTGCAGCTAAAGTCATCTTATCAACTCTAAACGCACGTGTTAGTTGATTATATTTCATTTTTTCAACATACTTTTTCTTACCTATTATTATTCCAGCTTGAGGTCCACCAAGCATTTTATCGCCGGAGAATGAAATAACATCAACACCTGAATTAACAACTGATTTAACAGTTGGTTCAGTAGATTTAAAGTAATCGGATAAATCAAATAATAGTCCGCTCCCTAAATCTTCATATACAGGGATGTTATTTGTTTTTCCTAAATTAACAAGATTTTCTCTAGAAACAGATTCAGTGAAACCCATTATTCTATAATTACTTGTATGTACTTTTAATAAAAGATTAGTTTTATCAGTAATTGCATTTCTATAATCTTTAAGATGTGTCTTATTAGTAGTACCTACTTCTACTAAATCAGTATTACTTAATTTCATAACATCAGGTATTCTAAAAGAGCCTCCAATTTCAACTAATTCGCCTCGAGACACAATAGCTTCTCCATTTTGAGATAAAGTGTTTAAAATTAGCATTACAGCTGCTGCATTATTATTTACTACCATAGCGCTTTCTGCTCCAGTTAATTGACATATCAATTTTTCAATATGGTCATATCTATGCCCTCTTTTACCAGAGTTTAAGTCAAATTCTAAATTTGAATATCCAGAAGCAATTTTATAAACTTCCATTGCTGTTTCTTTATTAATACATGATCTGCCAAGATTTGTATGAATTACAACACCAGTGCCATTTATTACGTTCTTAAGATTCATTTTATTATATTTTAAGGCATCATTTACTATTTCCTTAACAATTATTTCACAATCAATTATATAATCACAATAATTATTTTCAGTTAAATCTTCAATATCATTTCTGATATTATTTAAAATTTTATCAATTGATAATTTTAAAATATTTAAAGAATTGTTTTTTAAATACTTTATAGTTTCTTCATGATTTAAAATATCATCAACTTTAGGTATTTTTCTATATAATTCCGATTTATTCATTTGTCCTCCTCATTTAGTCGCTATAATTATATCATAAATTTAAAAATAAAAAAACTTCTTAGAAATGTTTTAGATATGTTATAATTCTTGACTTAACTAAATCAATCTTATCATAATACATGTCGCCAAAATCCTTCGGCTTTTTTCGCTAGGTCTATAAATAGCATCATCTTTGAAGTTTATAAGCCACACATTATAATTCTTGACTTAACTAAATCAATGTATATAAAAATAGAAAGCAAATGCTTTCTATTTAACATAAATATATTTATCTTCTTTTTCTATAACTTCTCCTATAACACTATATTTTGTTTTTAGATTTTGATCTAAATATTCAAGTAAATTATCTAATCTTTCCTTAGGAATTGCCATTAATAATCCACCTGAAGTTTGAGGATCAAATAAAATATCTTTTTTTACTTCTAAAACATTGTCGAATTGAACAAAATCTGAAACAAAATGTCTGTTATCATATGCTGCAGCAGGGATTATTCCGATTTCTGCATTCTCTATTGCACCCTCTAAAATGTTAATGTTATTAGTATCTAAAATAGCTGATTTATTACTACCCTTCATCATTTCATAAAGATGTCCTAATAAACCAAAACCTGTTACATCAGTTCCAGAATTCACTTTAAATTTTCTCATTGCATCTCCAGCAACATTATTTAATGAAGCTGTATTAAAAACAAGTTTTTTTATTTCATCATCATCTAATAAATCAGCTTTTAAAGCAGTTAGAAGAATTCCTACACCTAATGGTTTAGTTAATACTAAAATATCGCCTGTCTGAGCATTAGAATTACTAATAATATCATTAGGATGAATTTCACCAGTTACTGATAGACCATATTTAGGCTCATCATCTTCAATTGAATGTCCACCTACTAATACTGCTCCAGCTTCAATTACTTTTTCAGCCCCTCCAATTAATATTTTTTCAAGTATTTCATTATCAAGACAACTTGGGAAACCAACAATATTTAAAGCTATTATGGGTTTTCCTCCCATTGCATATATGTCACTTAAAGCATTTGCAGCAGCAATTTGTCCATAATCATAAGGATCATTTACAACTGGAGTAAAAAAATCTAATGTTTGAATAATAGCTTTGTCATCAGATACTTTATAAACAGCTGCATCATCAGAAGTATCAAAGCCTATTAATAAATTTTCTGATTTTAATTTGGGAATATTTCGCAAAACTTGCGATAAGGTCAAAGGACCTATTTTAGCACCTCAACCAGATGCTTCTGTATATTGTGTTAATTTAACTTCTTTATTCATATTACACCTCCACGAATAGTTATTATAACATACTATTGAAATTAATAAATAATATTTTTAATTTGACTTAATTTTTTTTCTCCAATTCCATTTACATTCAATAAATCTGTTATTTTATTAAAGGAACCATTTTCATTTCTATAATCAATAATTCTTAAAGCAATAACTTCACCAATCCCATCTATTTTTGTTAATTCATCTTCTGTTAATTGATTGAAATCAGTTAAGGTTAATTTATTATTATTTATATTTATATTAATACTTTCTTCTTTGCTTGGAATATATATTTTTAAACCATCTTCTAATAGTCTTGCAAGATTGATTCTGGTAGAGTCTGCGTTTTCAGTTAATCCACCTGCTATTTCTATTAAATTGTCAAGTCTATCATCTGAATTCACATCATAAACTCCAGGATTATTAACTTCTCCATCAATATGTACTTTATAAATTATAGGAGTATCTATTTGCATTACAACTTCTTTCTTGCTAATATTGATATTCATATTGTTTTGTTTATAAACTATTCCAATTTTCGTTAATATTACTAATATTACTAGAACAAGTAGAATTACAGTATCTTTACTTTTAATTTTAATTTTCATTTTATTCCTCCTTATATTCATTTTACATATTTATTTTTAGTTTTACAATGAAAATTATTATAAATTTATGGTACAATATAACGAAGGAGTGATAAATTGAAAGTAAAAAACGTTTTTATAATTACAATTATATTTTTATTATTATTAAGTAGTTTTTCATTTTCAGAAATAGAATCTGAAAGCTATGATATAAATGTAGATGATATTGAATCAGAAGCAGCAATTTTAATAGATGCTAATACTGGACAAATATTATTTGAAAAAAAAATTCATGAAAAATTATATCCAGCAAGTACAACTAAACTTTTAACAGCTTTAATAATTGCTGAAAATATAAATTTAAACCAAGAAGTTGTTATAGATAAGTTATCTCCATTTACGACAGGAAGCAGGATATATGTACATGAAGATGAGATTTTTACAGTTGAACAATTATTGAATGCTCTTTTAATAGAATCAGCAAATGACGTTGCAAATGCACTTGCAATATATTATTCGGGTTCTGTTGAGGAATTTGCAAAGGTAATGAATGAAAAAGCTACTTCATTAGGAACTTTAAATTCTAATTTCATTAATCCTAATGGATTAAATGATAAAGAGCATTATACTACAGCTTATGATATGAGTTTGATTTCATATGCAGCTTATCAGAACGAGATTATTAGATCAATTGTTTCAAAGTATACTTATTCTATTCCGCCCACAAATAAAGTGGATGAAACAAGATATTTGAAATCTTCTAACAAATTTTTATATAGTAAAACAAATAGTTATTTACTAGATTATAGAGGTAAGAAGATATTTGCAAAGTATGATATTGTTAATGGTATGAAAACCGGATATACAGATGATGCAAAAAATTGTTTAGTATCATCGGCAGAATTAGATGGCAGAGAATTAATTGCGGTTGTATTAAAAGCAACAGGAAGAAATATTTATACAGATTCAAGAAAATTAATTGATTATGGATTTAATGAATTTATTGAGAAAGAATTTTTCAAAAAAAATGAAAAAATAAAGGATTTACAGTTAAATAATTTTAAAAAGTCTAAAATTGATGTATTAACTAGCAATAATATAAAAGTTTTATTAAAAAAGGATTATGAGGAAAGTATGATTTCAACGGAAACAATAATTTCTAAATTAGAATTACCATTAAAAAAGAATGAAGTGATTGGAAATTTTAAAATAACTTATAACGATAAAATCATTTCTAGTTTTGATTTAATATCTAATATTTCTGTTGATAATTCAGTTTTATTAAGTGATGAAACAGTATATATTGAAAATAAGAAAGATTTTAACTATATTAATATATTAAGCATATTTTTAAAATTAATAATTTCATTTTTAATTTGGCGAACT
>JAUCFZ010000089.1 GCA_030377915.1 Clostridiaceae bacterium HSG29 | reverse complement strand
AAACAAAAGAATATATATATAATGAAAATAAATTTCTTTTCGAAAAATTAAATGAAACTAATTTATTTAAAGTGTATTCTTCGGTTGCAAATTATATATTTTTAAAAAGTAAATTTGATGTTGACTGGAAAGAAGAATTACTTAATTATAATATACTTATTAGAAAGTGTGATAATTATATTGGATTAAATGATAGATTCTATAGAGTTGCAGTTAAAGATAATGTTAGCAATCTAAAGCTTGTTGAAAATATTAAAAAAATAAAGGAGGAATTGAATGACAGATTTAATTAAAGTAATTATTTTAGGAATTATTGAAGGTGTAACTGAATTCTTACCGATTTCTTCAACAGGACATTTGATTATAGCAAATGAATATTTGGATTTCACAGGATCTTTTGCAAATCTTTTTGCAGTAGTAATTCAAGTAGGAGCTATTTTATCAGTTTTAGTATACTTTAAAGATAGAGTGTTTCCTAAAAAAGAACATTTTAATAGTTTAACTGATTTTAGAAGATATATTGATTTGTGGTTAAAAGTTATAGTTGGTATCATACCTGCTGGAATTCTTGGAGTGTTATTTGAAGAAAAAATAGAAGAATATCTTTTCAATTCTTTTTCAGTATCTATGGCATTAATAGCTGGTGCGATTATTTTAATTATTGTTGAGAGTAAAGAACATAAAAATATGATTATAAGCGAAAAAAACATTACATATAAACAAGCATTTATTGTTGGTGTATTTCAATGTCTTGCACTTATTCCAGGAATGTCACGTTCTGCATCAACTATTATTGGCGGTTTAATTGTTGGATTTGATAGAAAAGTAGCTGCTGAATTTTCATTCTTTTTAGCTATTCCTACATTAGCAGGAGCAGCGCTTTTAAAATTATTAAAAGCTGATTTTGTAATGACAAATAATCAATTATTTTTACTTATAGTTGGAACTGTAGTGTCATTTATTGTTGCATATATTGTTATTGCGGGATTAATGAATTATATTAAAAAACATAATTTCAAAGTATTTGCATATTACCGTATAATTTTGGGAATTATTGTTTTATTACTTTTAAGGGGATAATATGAAAAAAGTATATTTAAAAAAATGTGAAGAATATGATTATGATTTGATATATGGAATTATTAAAGATTCAATAGATAAACTTGGTGGAATTGAAAAATATATTGAAAAAGGTGAAACTGTATTTATTAAGGCGAATCTACTGATGGCTAAAAAACCAGAAAAAGGAGTAACTACTCATCCTGTCTTTGTAAAGGCTGTTAGCAATTATTTGATAAATGAAAATAATAATGAAGTTATTGTTGGTGATTCTCCAGGTGGACCATATAATGAAAAAGCATTAATGCGTGTTTATAAAGAATGTGGCTATATTGAAGCTTTTAAAGATACTGAAATAAAATTAAATATGAATTTTGATTCAAAAAAAATTAATTTCGAGAATGGAAAACTTTTAAAAAGTGTTGATATGATTGATGGGCTTTTAAAAGCCGATAAAGTTATTTCACTTTCTAAATTAAAAACACACGGAATGATGAAATATACTGGTGCAGTGAAGAATATGTTTGGAACAATACCTGGAATATTAAAAGCTGAATTTCATTTTAAAATGCCAAAATATGAAACTTTTGCAGATATGTTGATTGATGTTTGCTTAGCATCAAATCCTGTATTATCATTTATGGATGGAATTATTGGAATGGAAGGAGCAGGTCCTTCAAATGGTGATATTGTTAATAGTAATGTGATTTTAGTTTCAGATAGTCCATATGATCTTGATCTTGTTGCATCCAAGTTAATTTCTATTGATAGTGAGAGTATCCCTACTATTAAGAATTCATTAGATAGAAATTTAACTGATAAAATTGAAAGTATTAAAATATTAGGTGATGAAATTGATAGTTTTAATATTAAACCATTTAAATCTCCTAAAATTGAAAAAATTGATTTTTTAAATAATATTTTACCTGAGATAATAACAAAAAAAATTAATAATTATATTAAACCAAAACCTGTTTTTAACTGGGATAAATGTATTAAATGTAGAGCTTGTTATGATGCATGTCCTCCTAAAACAATAGATATGGAACCAGGAGAGTATCCAAAACTTATAGTGAATGGATGTATTAGTTGTTTCTGTTGTCAGGAAATGTGTCCAGTAGACGCAATTGATATTAAAAGACCATGGATTTTGGAAAAATTATTAAATAATTAATTATACAGTATATTAATTTATAAAAATTTGATATAATGAGAAATATATTAGAAAGGGTGATATTATGAAAGTCGAATATATAAATCCGTTTATAAAAGCAAGTAAAGAAGTATTTAAAATGACTATGAATTTAGATTTGGAAATTGGAAGACCATATGTGAAAAAAACACCTTTTGCTTTAAAGGACGTAGTTTTGGTTGTAGGAATTACTGGCGAAGTAAAAGGTCAAGTAATTATAAATTTTGAAATGGAAATTGCTAAAAAAATTGCTTCTAAAATGATGATGGGAATGGAAGTAAGTGAATTAGATGAAATGTCTAAAAGTGCAATATCTGAACTAGGAAATATGATTATGGGAAATACTGCTACTTTAATAGCAAATCAAGGAATAGCAATTGATATTACACCACCAACATTAATGATAGGTAAAGAAATAAATTTATCTTTTAGTGACAGTCAAACAATTGGCTTACCACTTCATTCAGAGCTTGGCGATATTATTTATGATATAGCTTTAAAGGAAAATTAAAATGAGTATAAATATTGTACTATATCAACCAGAGATTCCGCCAAATACAGGTAATATTGCTAGAACTTGTGCACTTACTGGAATAAAATTGCATTTGATAAAACCACTTGGGTTTCATATTGATGATAAAAGTTTAAAAAGAGCAGGATTAGATTATTGGCATTTATTGAATTTAGAAGTTCATGATTCTTTAGAAGACTTTTTAAAGAAATATGGTGATCAAAAAATATTCCTAAGTACTACTAAAGCAACCCAATATCATTCTGATGTTAAGTATGAAAATGGTTGTTTTATTATGTTTGGAAAAGAAACAGCAGGGTTGCCTGATAGTTTGCACAAAAGATATAAGAATGATGAAATTAAAATTCCTATGCTTAGTCATGAAGATGTTAGATCACTGAATTTATCAAATTCAGTTGCAATAATTGCATATGAAGCTTTAAGACAAATAGGTTATAGTTTTTAGTATATTAATTAAAGGATAAGATACTGGAGGTAATAATGAGTTCTACAGCAATAAAAATTATTTTCCAAGTTTTTGGAGGGTTAGGATTATTTCTTTATGGAATGAAAATAATGTCTGATGGACTTGAACAAAGTGCTGGAAATAAAATGGAAAAAATAATTGAAGCATTAACTAAAAATAAGTTTTTTGGTGTGGTTGTTGGAGCTTTTGTAACAATGATTATCCAAAGTTCTTCTGCAACTACAGTAATGGTTGTGGGTTTTGTAAATGCAGGAATAATGACTTTAACTCAATCAATTGGTATTATTATGGGTGCAAATATTGGTACTACCTTTACAGCTCAATTAGTGTCTTTTGATTTAGCAGCAATAGCACCTATTGCTATTGGTTCAGGTGTAATGCTAAAATTGTTTTCTAAGAATGAAAGAATTGAACAATATGCAGAAATTCTTATTGGATTTGGAATATTATTTTTTGGTATGGATGTAATGAAAGAGGCAATGAAACCACTTAGAGAATATCAAGGGTTTATTGATTTGTTAAGTAGTTTTGGCCGTGGTCAATTTATGGATATTGTTTTTGCTGTATTTACAGGATTTGCAATTACAGCTATTATTCAGAGTTCGTCAGCTACAACAGTAATTTTAGTTGCTTTGGCATCTCAAGGATTATTACCAATTGAAGCAGCTTTTCCGATAATTTTAGGTTCTAATATTGGTACTTGTGTTACTGCAATGTTATCAAGTATAGGAGCTAGTAAAAATGCTAAAAGAGCAGCAATGATGCATTTGATTTTCAATGTATCAGGAGCGGTTATATTTATTATTTTTTTCAGAACAATAACTATTGATCTTGTTAAGAATTTTTCTGATCAACCGGAAAGACAACTTGCTAATGCACATACTTTATTTAATTTAACTAATACTTTTATGTTACTTCCTTTTTCAGGGATTATAATTAAGCTTGTTGAAAAATTTGTTCCTGAAAGTGATGATGAAAAATATAAATATAGTGAATTAAAATACTTAGATGATAGACTTTTAGAGACACCTTCTATTGCAATGGTACAGGTATTAAAAGAAATCCTCCATTTAGGAAATGTTACTACAAAATCTTTAAATGCTTCAAAAGAAGCAATTTTAGGGAAAGAAAAAACTTTAGCTAAAAATGTATTTACTTTAGAAAAACGAATTAATGTTATTTCAAATTTAATAGTTAAATATATGTATGAATTTTCAGGACGAGATATTTCTTCTGAACAAAGAAAAATGATTGAAGGATATTTTGGCACAGTTAGTGATCTTGAAAGAATTGGAGACCATTGTGATAATATTGCAGAAATAGCAGTTTTTAAATATACAAATAATGTTTCATTTTCTGATAGTGCAGTGGAAGAAATTGAGTTTATGTATGAAAGAGTTACTAAATCATATTTACAAGCGCTTGATTCAATTTCAACTGGAAGTATAACTACTGCAAGAGCTATTCTTGAGCGTGAAGGTGAAATCGATATGCTTGAAAAAAGACTAAGAAAAAAACATATTCAAAGATTGAATGAAGGAAAATGCGGACCTTCAGCAGGAATTGTATTCTTGGATATATTAAGCAATTTAGAAAGAATTGCTGATCATGCTTCAAATATTGCTTTTACAGTAATTGAAAAAAGTGAATAAAAATAAATCAGAAGCATTAATGCTTCTGGTTTTTTGTAAACGATAGATTAGATAAAATTGAACGGATGTGAATATTATATGAAAATAAAAATTATTACTGATAGTGTTTCTGATATACCAAGAAAAATTCAGAAAGAATTAAATATAGATGTTGTTCCTTTAAGCGTAAATTTTGGAAATGATACATATTATGATGGTGTTGATTTAACAAATGAGGAATTTTTTAGAAAACTAAAAAATGCTGATAAACTTCCAACTACTTCACAAGTTAGCCCTGGAGAATTTAAAAATGTTTTTGAAGAGAATCTTAAGGAATATGATCAGATTATTTGTATTACAATGTCAAAAAAAATGAGTGGAACTTTTGAAGCGGCCGGTATTGCAAAAGAATTATTGAATACAGATGATATTAAAATTATTGATTCAAAAGCAATAAGTTTTGGATATGGTTTGATTGTAATTGATGCTGCACGAAATGTTCAAAATGGGCTTGAGTATAATGAAATAATTAAAAACATTAATTATAATGTTGAAAACTTGGTAAATTTATTTATTGTTGATACATTAGAATATCTTCAAAAAGGCGGAAGATTATCAGCGACTGAAGCTATAATTGGAAATGTGCTTAAGATAAAACCGATTTTGACTATAAAAGAAGGTAAATTAACTTCAATGGATAAAGTGCGTGGAAGAAAAAAAGCAATGAATTATATAATTGAGTATTTAGAATATAATAAATATGATTTTAAAAATAAAACTGTAGGTTTTTTCCATGCAGAAGATGAAAAATATCTTGAAAATTTTATTTCTGAGATTAATGAGAAAAATCAAATTGGCGAGATTTTAAAATCAGAGGTTGGCACAGTTGTAGGAACTCATTCAGGTCCTGGATGTATTGCAATTACATTTATAAAATAATAAAATTATATTCACTGACGATTTTGATAATGATCTTTCATTATTGAGGTTGTCTTTTTTTTCTAAAATAAAGGAAATTTATTTGTATAATAAAAAGTGTAAAAATAATTTTGCATGATGTCAAAATTGTTCCTTTTATTTTTTAGATTCATAAAAGAAGTATCGGCCTTTCAAATAATTCAATTCCATTTTTAACTTCGTCAGGATATATAACAAGGCCTAGCTTTGTATTAGTTTTTTTGCTCTAGAA
>JAUCFZ010000088.1 GCA_030377915.1 Clostridiaceae bacterium HSG29 | reverse complement strand
GAAGTTTTTATTGATTATAATCTCCTTAAAAAAGAATTTAATATTATATCTTATTATAGTGAAGCAAATAAAGTGATATTAATTAAAAATAAAAATGTAAATAATTTCAAAGGTGAAATAAATAAAGAAACATTTTTATATAAATATAATAATATTGAAAGCGTTAAAATCAATGAAGCTCTGCTTGATGATGAATTCATAATTTCAAAAGTAGCTGACGATTGGTATTATGGTTACAATGAAAACTTAGAATATGGATATATTAAAAAAGAAGATTTAAAAAATATAATTGAAGTAAAGAAAGAAAAGGAAGTAACAGTTTCTAGTAATGATAAAATCATAATGACTTGGGAACAAATTTATTCTTATTCAAATGCAAGGAAAATTAGCGAAATTGAAGGATTAAACGTAATTTCTCCAACGTGGTATAAATTAATTTCAGATTCTGGGGATTTTAGTACTATAGCAAGCGAAAACTATATTAATTCAGCAAGAGATAATAATTATAAAATATGGCCGTTGGTTTCAAATACATTTGGTGATATTGAAATGACGTCAAGATTCTTAAATAATTCAAATAGTAGAAAATTATTTATTGAAAATCTTTTAATGGAATTTGAAAAATATGAATATGAAGGAATTAATATTGATTTCGAAAATATTTATATGAAAGATAAAGACAAATTTACTCAGTTTATTTCAGAATTAAGTTACGAGTTTTCTAAAAAAAATATTATTGTAAGTGTTGATGTTACGGTAATGGGTGGAAGTGAAAATTGGTCTTTATGTTATAATAGAAAGCGTATTTCAGAACTAGTTGATTATTTAGTTATTATGACATATGACGAACATTGGGCAAGTTCAAAAGAAAGTGGTTCAGTTGCTTCTTATAACTGGGTTAATGATTCTCTAAATGAAATTATAGAAATTGTTGATAGCGAAAAAATAATTATGGGAATACCATTTTTTACAAGAATATGGTATGAAGTTCCTTCTACAACAGTAGTTAATCAAATGGATGTGACATCAAAGACTATAACTTTAAAAGGTCAAAGAAATTTATTAGGTGATGTTGATGTTAAACCTATTTGGGATGACGTGGCAAAACAATTTTTTATTAGTTATATAAAAGATTCAAAAGTAAAAAAAGTATGGCTTGAAGAAGAGGTATCAATAAAAGAAAAAGTAAAACTCGTAAACAGTTTGAATTTAGCTGGAGTTGCAATGTGGTCAAGAGGATTTGAAACGGAAAATATTTGGAAAATTATTTCGGATGAAGTTGGTGATTTATGAAATTAAATTATAAGAAACTTTCATATTATTTTCTATTTTTAATTATGGGTATGAGTTTAATTATGTTTGGCATTATCAATATAGCTGAAGAACGATTCAATAAAGAACTTAGCGATAGTGAAATTGTAGAAAGAGCAAAAGATTTAGGTATGATTGAAATTAAGGACATAATTTTTGATGATAATTAAATAGTATTAAAATTAGATATAAAAAACATTTTTGAGTATCTAATTTTTTTTTTGGTATATATACTGTAATGACATATATTAGCATTAAGGAGGAAAGTTATGGATATTGAAAAATCTTTAGTTCTTATTAAACCGGATGCGGTAAAGAAGAAATTTATTGGTAGAATTATTCAAATGTATGAAGAAAATGGGTTAATAATAGAAGATATGTATATGACAGAAGCTAATTTAGAAGTCTTAGAAAAGCATTATGAAGAACATTCTGAAAGAGATTTCTTTAAACCGTTATTATCTTTTATGACAAGTGGACCTATATGCGCGCTTTTAGTGTCAGGAAGTAATGCTGTGAAAGTAATAAGAGAAATTAATGGTGCAACAAACCCTGCAAAAGCAAGACCGGGTACAATTAGATATTTATTTGGTACTACAGTACAAAAAAACGCAGTTCATGGTTCGGCAAATATAGAAGATGCAAAAAAAGAACTTAAAATATGGTTCAATTTAGAATAATTATTATATATTTAGTAAACTAAAAACTAGAAGCGAAAAAACACTTCTAGTTTTTTAATGATTATTATTAAAATTTGTATTCAGTAATTTCTTCGCAATATGAGCAAGAATATTTTAATGTTCCGTTAGATGAAAGTAATGTGAATTCAGGAATTGCATAATCATCAGTATGGCTTATGCATCTTGGATTTTTACATTTTATAAAACCTTTAATTTTTTCAGGAACTACTACTTTAATTTTTTCTTTTAATTTATCGTTTTCAATAATATTTACTGTAATATGTTTATCAATTAATCCTAATAGATTAAGATCAAAATTATATTCATTTTCTATTTTAATAATATCTTTTTTACCTAGTGTTTTACTTTGAACATTCATAAGTAATACAACTGGACTATTTACATGCTCACTGAATAATTTATTGAATATTCTTGGACCTTTTCCTGCAGGAATGTGATCTATAACAATACCGTTATTAATACCGTTTACTGTTAACATTATATCGCCCCCAATAATTTTGCAATAAGTGCCATTCTAACATATACGCCGAGTCTAGCTTGTTCAAAATAAATTGCTCTTTTATCAGTATCAACTTCTTTTGAAATTTCATTAACTCTAGGCAGTGGATGCATAATTATCATATCATCCTTTGCAGGTTTGATTTTTTCATTAGTTAAAATATAAGAATTTTTAAGCTTAATATAATCTTCTTCATTAAAAAATCTTTCTTTTTGAATACGAGTCATATATAGAATATCGATTTTATCCATAACAGCTTCAAGTTCAGAAGTTTCTTCAATTTCGACATCATATTTTGATTTTATTTCATTGATAATTGTCTCTGGCAAACGCAATTCTTTTGGTGAAACTAAATAAAACTTTTTAGTATTGAATCTTGCCAAAGTTTTAATTAAAGAATGAACAGTACGACCAAATTTTAAATCACCACAAAAAGCAATAGTATGGTTAGAAACTGTGTCTTTGTACTTTTTAATTGTAATTAAATCGGTTAATGTTTGAGTAGGATGTTGATGACCACCGTCACCACCATTAATAATAGGTATTGTTGAATATTCGGAAGCAAGTTTTGGAGCGCCTTCTTTTGGATGTCTCATCACAATAATATCTGTGTATGCACCCATTACTTTAATAGTGTCTCCAAGACTTTCGCCTTTTTTAGCAGAAGTGGTATTTACATCTGTAAATCCCATTAAGTTGCCACCTAATCTAAGCATGGCTGAATCGAAGCTAAATTTTGTTCTAGTACTAGGTTCAAAAAACAATGAACCTATAATTTTTCCTTTGCATAAATTTACATAATCTTGCGGATTTTTTTCCATTTTGATGCCCATATCAACCAACTCCATCATTTCTGAATTTGATAGGTCTTTGGGTTCAATCAAATGCCTTACATTTTTCATAATTTCCTCCTTTTGATCTCTCTGAATCATTTTAAAGGTGCATATTTTTATTTGTTTTAATATCTTTAGGGTATAATAACATAGTATTTTAACTGAGTCAATTGGAAAGTGTTTGAATCTTTAGTTAACAAGTGCTATAATAATGTAAAAAGAGTGAAGGATGGTATATAATGAACGAAAACATTTCTATGGCGGTAATAAAGCGTTTGCCGAAATATCACAGATACTTAAGAGAATTATTAAAGAATGATGTTAATAGAATTTCTTCTAAAGAATTAAGTAATATTATTGGATTTACAGCAAGTCAAATTAGACAAGATTTGAATAATTTTGGTGGTTTTGGGCAGCAAGGTTATGGATATGATGTATCAAATTTATTTGATGAAATAAATACAATACTAGGATTAGATGAAACGTATGATACTGTTATTATTGGTGCAGGAAATTTAGGACATGCTCTTGCAAATTACAGTTGTTTTAATAATTTTGGATATAACCTTAAAGGTATATTTGAAATTAGTCCAAGGCTTATTGGTATGCAAATATCAAATGTAGAAGTTTATGATATTGATTTAATGGAAAGCTTTATTGAAGAAAATGATATTGATATTGCAATTATTTGTACGAATATTAATTCAGCTCAAAAAATTACTAATAGATTAGAAAAAACAAAAGTTAAAGCAATATGGAATTTTGCTCCAGTGGATGTGGTTACTAAAACTGACATTGAAGTTCAAAATGTGCATTTGATTGACAATTTGTTAACATTAACTTACTTTATTAAAGATAAATAATAATTTATAATATAAAGGAGGAAGAGCATGAAAGAAGTAGTAATTGCAAGTGCAGTAAGGACAGCTGTAGGTTCTTTTGGAGGAAGTTTAAAGAACATTAGGCCTGATGAGCTTGGATCAATTTGTATTAAAGAAGCAATAAAAAGAGCAAAGATTACAGTTAACGACGTAGATGAAGTATTATTTGGATCTGTATTACAATCAGGATATGGACAAGGAGTTGCACGTCAATCAGCAGTAAATGCGGGATTACCAGTAGAAGTACCAGCAACAACAATAAATATGATATGTGGATCTGGATTAAAATCAGTATCTATGGCAATGCAATCAATAGTTGCTGGAGATAATGACATAGTAATTGCAGGTGGAACAGAAAACATGTCAATGGCACCATATTTGTTAAAAAATGCACGATGGGGTCAAAGAATGGGTGACGGTCAATTATATGATTCAATGGTAAAAGATGGATTATGGGATGTATTTAATGATTATCATATGGGAATAACTGCAGAAAATGTAGCTGAATTATATAAAATAACAAGAGAAGAATTAGATGAATTTTCAGTAATAAGTCAAAATAAAGCAGAAAAAGCAAAAAAAACTGGAAGATTTGAAGACGAAATAGTACCAGTATCTATACCACAAAGAAGAAAAGATCCACTAATATTTAAGGATGATGAATTCATTAGAGATGGTGCAACATTTGAAGGGTTATCAAAATTACGACCAGCATTTAAAAAAGATGGTGTTGTAACAGCAGGAAGTTCATCGGGTATTAATGATGGAGCAGCAGCATTAGTAATAATGAGTAAAGAAAAAGCTGATGAATTAGGAATAAAACCAATTGCAACAATTGTAGCACATGCTTCAGCAGGTGTAGATCCTTCAATAATGGGAACTGGACCAATAGCAGCTACAAGAAAAGTAATCAAAAAAACCAATTATGAAATAAAAGATCTTGATTTAATAGAAGCAAATGAAGCATTTGCAGCTCAAGCAATAGCTGTTAATAGAGAATTAGGATTTGACACTGAAAAAGTAAATGTAAATGGTGGGGCAATTGCGATAGGACATCCAATAGGAGCGAGTGGAGCTAGAATACTTGTAACTCTTTTACATGAAATGGAAAAAAGAGATTCAAAACTTGGTTTAGCCACATTATGTATAGGTGGCGGAATGGGTGAAGCTTTAATAGTAAAAAGATAATAAAAGTAAAATAGGCATAATCATATGATTATGCCTATAGTTTATTTATCTACTCTGGAACTGGTGCATCTACAGGGCAAACACTTGCGCAAGCGCCACAATCAATACATGCATCTGCATCAATAACATAAATGTCATCGCCAGCAGTTATTGCGCTAACTGGACATTCTGCTTCACAAGCACCACATGAAATACAAGAATCTTGAATTACATAAGCCATTTTAAATCCTCCTTTAAACTTTATCAACGTTATTATACCAAAAAAAATCAATTAAAACAATGGACTATGTAAAAAAATATTATTAAATTTGAAAGGAAAAATATGAAAATATATGCTTTAGTTGGAAAAAGCGGAACTGGGAAAAGTTATAAAGCACTTAATGTTTCTTATAAGTATAATATTGATCTTGTAATAGATGATGGACTTCTTATAAATGGAAATAAATTACTTGGTGGGAAATCTGCTAAAAGAGAAAATACTACTATTGGTGCTGTTAAAAGAGCAATTTTTCATCATAATGAACATAGAAATGAAATAATAGAGAAAATTAAATTAAATAATTATGAATCAATATTAATTTTAGGAACATCTAAAAGAATGGTAAGAAGAATTGTAGATAATTTAAAATTGGGTGAGATAGATGAATATATAGATATTAATGATATTTCAACTAAAGAAGAGATAAAATTAGCAAGAATGAATAGAAATCAAAAAGGAAAACATATTATTCCACTTCCAACGATGGAATTAAAGAAACACTTTAGT
>JAUCFZ010000087.1 GCA_030377915.1 Clostridiaceae bacterium HSG29 | reverse complement strand
GAATTTTTGATATTGGTGTTAAGCAATTATTAATATTAAGTGCAGTATATGCAGCAATTATAGGGAAAACATTAGGTTATACATATGTAGAAATGGAAGAAGGTATATCTGAAAAATTAAAACAGAGCATGCCTACTATGTTTATTATTTTATCAGTCGGAATTGTAGTTGGAACATGGATGTATTCAGGAACAGTTCCATTAATGATTTATTATGGATTAAAATTAATTAATCCATCAATGTTCTTAGTTACAGCATTTTTAATTGTTGCTGTTGTATCTACAGCTACTGGTACAGCATGGGGATCAACTGCAACAGCTGGTGTTGCTTTAATGGGTGTTGCTAGTGAAATGGGAATTCCTTTAGGAATGGCAGCAGGAGCTGTAATTGCAGGTGGAGTTTTTGGAGATAAAATGTCACCATTATCAGATACTACAAATTTAGCACCTTTAGCTTGTGGAGCAGATTTATTTGAACATATTAGACATATGTTTTATACAACTTTACCAGCAGCAGCAATTGGTTTAACAGTATATTTCTTTGTTGGAAGACAATTCTCAGGTGCTGGAGTAGAAAATAGTGAAAGTATTAATTTATTAATGAGTAATTTGGATTCAATTTACAATTGGAATATTTTATTATTATTACCAGTTTTAATTATATTAATTGGATCAATGATGAAGAAACCAACAGTACCATTAATGTTATTATCATCGTTTGTTGCAATTTTATTAGGAACATCATTACATGGTTTTGCTTTCAAAGACGGTGTTATTGCTATGATGAATGGATTTAATGTTGAAATGACAACTATAAATGGTGTTGATATTAATACTATTATTCCACAAGTATTTAAATTAGCTAATCGTGGGGGAATAATGTCAATGATGAATATAGTAGTTACTATTTTCTGTGGATATTCTTTTGCAGGGATCATAGAAAAAATAGGATGTCTTGAAGTAATTATGGAATCATTTGAACATAAGGTTAAAGAAGTATGGCAATTAATTGGAGTTACAATTTTAGGAAGTGCTGTATTAGTATTTACTGCAGGTGTAGCATCAGTATCTATTATTATGATAGGAACATTATTAAAAGATACTTATACAAAAATGGGTCTTCAATCTAAGAACTTATCAAGAACATTAGAAGATGCCGGTACAATGTTATTACCATTTGTTCCATGGGGAGCTTCTGGAATATTCTATATGGAAGTATTGGGTGTTTCTGTAGGGCAATACTGGATGTGGGCAATTTCATGTTATTTAAGTATTTTCGTAGCAATGTTCTGTGCATTTACAGGATTTGGTATAGCAAAAATAGAAGACGATTCTATTCAGGAAGCTGCATAGAATAGAGTAGATGAATTATGAATATGAATATATTTGTTGATTTTGTTGAGAAAATTATTGGGGAAATATCGAATTTTATTTGGCCTATTTTCCTTCCGTTTATGCTTATATTAGGGTTATATTTATCAGTTAAATTTATTATTAAAATACAGCCTGAAACAAGTGTGAAAAGTGATTTAAAAATTAAAAATGTTATTGGACCAGCTTCAATAAGTTTAGGTGCAATGGTTGGAACTGGAGCAATTATTGGTGTACTTGGAAGTTTATCTAAATTAAGTGAGTATGGACAGATAAATATTGAAGCAATGGCAATGTGGGCAGTAATTGGTTCTTTGATAATGATACCTGTAAGTTATTGTGAAACTGTAATTTCAAAGATATTAAATATGACACCTAAAAAATATATTGCTAAGTTCATTAGTCCAACTGCAAGTATGATTTATTGCGTAGCGTTTGTAATATTATATATTTTAGGTATTGGAGGTTTCCAATTCTCTGGAATTGATATTGTAACAACAATTATTACAAATAAGTTTTTAGGGATAGAGTTATCTCAAATACAACGTTATTTGTTCATTATTATACCAATAGTTCTAGTTATAGCAGGGATAGTATTATCTAGAAAACATAGTATTTTTATAAATAGTATGACTTATATGATTTTTTCAGCAGTAGTATTATACTTTATTTTCTTTATGATATTCTTATTTAAAACAAGGGCATTTGCGCCAGTATTTTTTTCATCAATGATTGAAGGAATGAAACAACCTATAAGTATGATGATTGGTGTACCTGCAGGTTTTATGTTTGGAGTCCAACGGGTAATGCAAACTGCAGAACCTGGAATTGGTACAATGGCAATGGCAGCTGTAGAAGCTGATAGTGAACCACGTGAAGCAGGACAAATTGCATTGATTCCTACTATTATTACTGTATTAGTTGCAATAGTTGTTACAAGTTATATTACTTCATATGGAGTAAACACAGGAATATTTAATCTTCCAATAGATGGAATGGGAAGACTTAATGGATATTTTATGACTGCTGAAAAAGTAACTGGAGTTTTCGGATTAATAGTATTATCTTTATTTACTCTTCTTTCGGCTATGACGACTTTACTTGGAAGTTATTTTTTCCTTGGTCAATTATTTCATAATAGTGAAAATACAAATATAAAAATATATTTAGGAATTATAATATTAGCTGGAACTATGGCTGTATTTGGTTTCAATATTATATTTGATATTGTGGATCTGTTGATTTTTGTAGTGGCTGCATTAAATATGATTGCTCTTTCAATTTTTGCAAAAGATAAATGGAAAGATTACAGAATAAAAGATAATAATTCTGAAGTAACACAAATAATTAAAGGTAAATTAGTTAAATAATATTTAAATAAAAATGAGTTATCAATTTAAAAAATCAAATGATAACTCATTTTTCTATTATATTATTACTTTCTATTAAAACCTCTACCATTACCTCTAGAGCTATTTTGTCCCATTCTTTCTTGTAATTGAGATCCATCAGCATTATTCATTCTATCAATCATGAAATCTGCTTTTTCTTGTGAAATAGTTCCATTTGAAACTAAAATATTTAAACTATTTGTTTTATTTTCTAGAATTAAAGTGTGGAATTCATCAAGAATATTTTCATTTTCAGCAATTTCATGTAATGTTAAACCACTTTCAATAATTTCTTCTTCTGTTAAATCAGTAATTGATGCTAAATCAGCCGCTCCATTTTCTTCAAAATTAAAACTTAAATTTGTATTTCTATTTAAATTTTCTCTTCTACTTTCTCTCATTGTATCAAATTCTTCGTTTGATAATGATCTTCCATATCCTCTTTCAAAATCTTCATTTTGAGTTCCTTTACCAAAACCTCTTTCAAAAGTATCTGTACTATCTGCAAAACTCATTGCTCCTAAACCTAATACAATAACCACTACTAAACCAATTGATAATATTTTTTTCATTTCTTCATCTCCTTAAATATATTCTCTTATGTTTCATCTGATAAGTTAATAATAAAGGTGAAGTGTGGCGTATTTATGGCAATTAAGTGTAAGATTTGTGAAAATCTTTAAAATAACTGAATTCCCATGATATAATAAATTAGAGAAAGATAGAAAGATATATTAAGTTTTAGGCATTTCAAAGGGGGATATATTGAAATTATTTGAGTTACTTGATATTGCAAAAGAACATGGAATTTCTCTTATTGCTGGAGAGAAAGGAATTAATAATAATGTAAAATGGTTTAGAGTAATGGAAAATACTGAAATTGTTGAATATATGGATGAAGAATTATTACTTTTTACAACAGGAGTTGCTATACATAGTGAAACAGAATTAATAGATTTAGTTAAAATGCAACATATTAAGAATTCATCAGCTACAGTATTACATATAGGAAGAAATATAAAAAAAATACCAGACGAGTTAATTGAATATTGTAATAATAATAATTATCCATTATTGTGGGTACCATGGGAGAATAGTCTGCCAAGGATGATGAAAGATTTTAGTATGGCATTTATTGAATCAGAAGATATGGGTAAAGATTTAGAAAATGCATTGAAAAATTCTATTAAATTTCCAGAAAAAGTTGAAACTTATGTGCCTACATTTTGTCAGTATGGATATTATGAAGATGAGGTTTATAATATAGTTATATTTGAATTTACTGATCTTGAAAATTTACCAAATAAAAATGAATATACACAAATTTTTAAAACAATTGAAAGAATATTAATAGTTTCTGGAGATAGATCATTTGCAATAGATGGAAATGGAAGCTTACTTATTATGTTTTCAGGATACTCTATGAATATTATTAATCAGATTACATCAAGAATTTTGAAAGCACTAAATACTACAGGATATGAATTTATTGTAGGAATGAGTAAAAATTTAAAAGGAATTACTAAAATTGCCGAAAGTTATACACAAGCAATGTGGTGTGTAAAAATGAGCAGAAAACAGAAAAAAACCAATTGTATAATTCATTTTGAAGATATTGGAATTTATAAAATATTATCTTCTGTAAAAGAAAAGAAGATATTAAGAGATTATTATAATGAGACAATAGATGTATTAGATAAATACGATAAAATGAAAGGAACTAATTATAAGGAGTTACTTAAATTATATATTTCTAATAATAGGAGTGTACAAACTGTAGCGGATTTATTATATATGCATAGAAATACAGTGAATTATAAGATTTCAAAGATAGAAGAAATACTGAATTGCGATTTATCTCAGATGGAAGTGCGTATGCAGTTATATATGGCATTTTGTATTGAAAGTTTTTTTTAATATTAATAAACTCTAAGAGTAAGGCTGATAGCTTTACTCTTATTTTAAATATTTATTTGTTTGTGCTCTAGCACAATGTAATTAGTAAGCCCTGCCGTATTTATTATAAAAGTAATCTGATATACTCAGAAAAAGTTACATTTTATAATAATATGAGGAGGAAAGATATGAACGTAAAAAAAGTTGCGATATTAGGTGGTGGAAATGGTGGTGTTACAGCTGCTGTAGATTTAAAAACAAAAGGTTTAGAAACATCACTATATGAATTACCACAGTTTTTTTCAAATTTAAATGTTATAAAAGAAAAAGGTGGAGCATTATTAAAAGATGATAATGGAGAAAAATTTGTAGAAATTAATTTGGTTACAGATGATATTAAAGATGCAATAAAAGATGCACAAGTAATAATGTTAGTTGTTCCTGGGTTTGCTATTGAATCATTTGCAGAAGTGCTTGCGCCTGTAGTAAAAGAAGATCAAATTATATTTTTAAACGGAGCTGCTGCTATGGGTTCAGTTAGATTTGTAAATAAAGCAAAAGAAATGGGAATTAAAAAGAAATTTAAAATTTGTGAGGCAAATTCATTAACATATGGAACAAGAGCATTTCATAATGAAGCTAGAGTTGAATTATCATTGCGTGTAAAAAAATTATTTGTTGCTGCTTATCCACATGAAAATACAAATGAATTATTAGAAGCATGTTCTCAACTTTATGATGGATTAGTTCCTGCTAAAAACATCTGGCAGGTTACATTAGAAAATGGTAATCCAGTAGTTCATCCGGGACCATGTTTATTAAATGCTGGAAGAATTGATTATTCTAAAGGTGAATTCTGGTTATATAAAGAAGGAATTACTAGACATACTATTAATGTTTTAAAAGGAATTGAATCTGAGCAAATAGCTATTGGAAAAGCATTTGGTTTTGAAATTGAAGATGCTGTAGCTAGTAGAGCGAGAAGAGGATACTTTAGAAACGAAAAAGATGAGTTGCAGCATCAATTTAATACAAGTGATGTTTTTACTCAAATAAAAGGACCAATAAGCTGTACATCAAGATATTTCACAGAAGATATTTCAACTGGTTTAGTATTATGGTCTGATTTAGGTCGTGTTTCTAAAACTCCAACACCAAATATCGATTCAGTAATTACTTTAGGCGGAACTCTTTTAGAAAGAGATTTTAAAGAAGAAGGATTAAATCTGAAAAAATTAGGATTTGAAGGAAATACATTTGAAGAATTAAATGAAATTGTATAAGAATTGAGAAATTTATTAGAATTATTGACTTGGGATTTTATTTCATATAATTAAATATTTTTCCAAGTCAATAAATAATTTATATAAAATAGGGGGGAACAATGAAAAGGAAACCATCATTTGCTATAGCAATATCAACTTTATTATTTATGTTTATGTCGATTATTATTGGAAACGGAATTTTTGATATTGGTGTTAAGCAATTATTAATATTAAGTGCAGTATATGCAGCAATTATAGGGAAAACATTAGGTTATACATATGTAGAAATGGAAGAAGGTATATCTGAAAAATTAAAACAGAG
>JAUCFZ010000086.1 GCA_030377915.1 Clostridiaceae bacterium HSG29 | reverse complement strand
AGATATTCTTTTAATTTAAACACTTTTGCACATCCTTTTAATTAACTAGTTTTAACAATTTTTCTAGACTTTTTTCACTAATATATCTTTCAGGTATACCTAATTTTCTAGTATTTACAAAATCACCATGATAATCTGAACCTGACATTATTAACATGTCATATTTTTTACAGTAATCTTTATAATAATTTGCATCCAAAATATTTTTGTAATACGGGCTATAACATTCTATTCCATCAATACCTAAACTTCTAAAATAGTCAAGAAACTTTATATCTAATAATTCACCTTTATAATATGCTGGTGGATGAGCAAGAACAACAATTAATCCTATTTCTTTTAGTTCTTTTATAACATCTTTTGGATTTCTAAATGACATTTTTACTTTTGATTCTTCAATTAATTTAAAAATATCGGGAAGAGAAGATATAATATTTTTTTCTTTTAGAAAATTTTCTGCTTTCCATCCTCCATTTTTAGGATTTCTAATATAAGTTGCATATTCATTAAATGAAAATTTAAACTTTTTTGCAACGAAATACATAAAATCATCTTCAAATTTATTTCTAATTATAGAATTACTATTTAATATACCCAATAATTTTTCATTTTTATTTCCTATTGAATTTCCATACGTTAAAAGATGGATTTCCTTTCCACCGTATGTAACTGATATTTCTACTCCTGGAATAAAAGTAAAATCTTCATTTTTTATAAGTTCCTTCATTTCATCAATACTCCCAATAGTATCGTGATCAGTAATAGAAAATATTTCTATTCCTATTTTTTTAATTTCATCTAATAATTCATTTGGATATAAAGTTCCATCAGAAGCGGTTGTATGTATATGAGTATCTATTCTATAATTCATTTGTCCTCTACCTTCTATCATTTTTTAGCAATATATTATTATTTTATCATATTATAAAGGCTAATCAAATAAATGATTAGCCTTATATTCTTAATAATTACTTTCTTTTATTTCAAAATGCTCTTCAGGATGATTACATGCTGGACATATTTTAGGTGCACCAGAACCTTCATGTACATAACCACAATTTCTACATTTCCATAACACTTTTTCCTCTTTTTTAAACACTTCTTCTTTTTCAATATTTTCTACTAATTTTCTAAATCTCTTTTCATGTTGAATCTCAACTTTAGCAATCATTCTAAATTTGCTTGCAATTTTTGGAAAACCTTCTTTGTCAGCAATATTTGCAAATTCCGGATATAATATTGAATGCTCTTCTAATTCACCATTTGCAGAAGCTTTCAAATTCTCTAATGTTGATAAAATACTGCCAGCTGGATAAGTAGCAACTATTTCAGTTTCCCCACCCTCTAACAGTTTAAAAAATACTTTAGCATGCTCTTTTTCATTTTCTGCTGTTTCATTAAAAATCGCTTCAATTTGTCTATAGCCATCTTTTTTTGCTTGTGATGCAAAATAATTATAACGCATTCTTGCTTGCGATTCTCCCGCAAAAGATTTTAATAAATTCTTCTCTGTTTCTGTACCTTTAATACTTTTCATATTATCCATCCTCTCATAATATTTATCCTACATAATATTATAACATAAATCTGTTGATATTCATTCTCATTTGTTGTATAGTATTTTAAGTACATAAATGGAGGAGAAAATGAAGAAAAAAAATTTAAATAAATATTCATATTATTATTTTATATGGCATGGAGTATTCCTTGCTTTAACAATGTCGATGATTGATTTTAATACAGTATTTCCAGCTCTTGTTGATACTTTAACCAAACAAAAAGTTGTTTTTGGTGTTCTATATTCAATTTTATTAGGTGCACCTTATCTCTTTAATATTATATTTAGTCATTATTTAAAGCATCAAAAATTTAAAAAGAAATATTTACTTCTAGGAATTTATCTTAGAGCTTTATCGTTTCTTGGAATGGCTTTAACTGTATACTATTTTGGCGAAAAATCACCTAATACTGTTATTGCAAGTCTTTTTATATTAATATTCATATTTTCAATAAGTGGTGGATTTGCAGGTATATCATATGCAGATATGATGGGAAAAATATTTACAAGTAAAGAAAGAGGAAAGCTTTATGCTACAAAGCAATTTCTTAGCAGTCTTGCAGCATTTGGTGGTGGATTACTTGTATCAAAAATATTCAGTCCAGGTAAACTTCCGTATCCATTTAATTATGTTGTAGTCTTATTTATTGGATTTATAGGTTTATCAATTGCTTCCTTAGGTTTTTTATTTATTGATGAAGCTCCTTCTGAAATTCATGAAGATAAAAAAGAAAAATTTATTGATTATATTAAAAGTATTCCATCTATTTTAAGAGCAGATCGGAAATTTCTTAAATTTATTATTATAGAAAATCTTGCAAGTTTTAGTTTAATGATTTTACCTTTTTATATGATGTTTGCAAAAGACATTTTTTCAATAGATAATAGCTATATCGGCAAATACTTACTTTTTCAAATAACAGGTACAATTTTTTCAAATATTTTATGGGGTACAATATCTACAAAATTTGGTTCAAAAGCTGTGGTTAGGACTTGTGTTTTAGGAGGTGCTGCAATTCCATTAATTGCAATTGTTCTATCAAAATTTGGTCCAGATGTATTTTCTGTTGTTTTTCTTTTAGTAGGATTTATTATTAGTGGAAGAAGAGTTGGTTTTGAAACATATTTATTAGATATAGCTCCTCAAAATAATACTACTGTTTATTTTGGAATAAGAGGTTCTTTAAACATTATGGCTGCTGTTTTACCAATTATGGGCGGATTATTTATTGATGTTGTTGGGTACTATTTTACATTTTCAATTGTTTCATTAATTATGATATTTTCATTTGTTTTTTTTAAAGAAAAATAATATATACTTTATTATTATGATATAATCAACTCACAACAGAGGAGGATATATGAAAAAAATATTTAAAACATTATTTATTATCATTTTACTTGTTCTACTTGCAGTTGCACTATTATTTACGGTATTAACTATAACAGATTATCAGCCTGATTCTATTGTGAACATTAATACAAACTCTAACCAAAACGAAGTTGTCAGTTGTAATGAAGATTTGTCAATTTTAACATGGAACATAGGTTACGGTTCTCTTAGTAAAAATGAGGATTTCTTTATGGATGATGGTGAAAAATCAAGACCAGATAGCAAATCTATAGTAGAAAATAATATGAATGGTATTGTAAATACACTTAATAAAATGGACCTTGATTTTTCAGTAATTCAAGAAATAGATATTAAATCTAGAAGAAGTTATAATATTAATCAACTTGACATTTTAGAAAATCATTATGAAAATTATTCATTTAATTTTGCAAAAAATTATGACGTTTTATTTGTTCCTGTTCCATGGCCACCACTTGGAAAGATTGAATCTGGAATTTCAACTTTTACTAAATATAGTATTGAGGATTCAAAAAGATATCAATTTGAAGGCAATTACAGTTGGCCTAAGAAAATTGCTATGTTAGATAGATGCTTTAGTGTTTCCACTATACCAATTGAAAGTAAAAAAGAAAAATTACTTATTATAAATGCACATTTTTCAGCATATGATGATGGAACATTAAGAAAAAAACAACTTGAAATGATTAAATCATTTATAACAAATGAATATAAAAAAGGAAATTATATAGTTTTAGGTGGGGACTTTAATCAAACTTTTGATTTTATTGATATTAGTGATTTCCCATTGTATAAAGAAGGCAAATTCTATATGCCACATGCTATCCCAAAAGATTTCTTAGATAAAGATTGGAAATGGGGAGTATCAGAAAATGCACCAACTTATAGGTTATTAAATACAGCTTATGAAAAAGGTATAACACAAGTTGGAGTTATTGACGGATTTCTTGTTTCTCCGAATATAACTATAAAAGAAGTTGAAGTTCTTGATTGTGAATTTAATTATTCTGATCACAATCCAGTTAAAATGATATTTGAATTAAATTAAAAAAAAGATGGTTTCTTTAAAAGGAAATCATCTTTTTTTAATATAAAATTTAATATCAAGTTCAATAATTAAAACAGCACACATGATTAGAAAACCACCAAAAATCATTGGAGGCGTTAATACTTCATTTAGAAATACTATCCCCAAAATTGCCGCAAAAACAGACTCAAGTGACATTATAATAGATGCGTGTGATGAATTTGTATATTTCTGAGCAATTGTCTGAGTTGAAAAACAAAAAAGTGTTGCAATTACAGATAAATAAATAATTGAATACCATGTACTAGATGGAAAATCAAAATATAATTGTTTTGTAAATACAACAAGAATTACACTTAAAATTGCACAAACGAAAAATTGTAAAAATGCAAGTTTATAAATATTCATATTTTTTGCATAATACTCAATTGAAATAATATGCATTGCAAAGAAAATCGCACTTATTAAAGTTAATGAATCACCAAATGAGATAGTAAAACCGTTCTCTAATGTAATTAATCCGATTCCATATATAGTAAGAATACTGCCAATAAAAAACTTAGTTTCTGGTCTTTTCCTATAAAGAATCCAATATAATAATGGCACGATTACAACGTAACTAGCTACTAAGAAACCTTGTTTTGAGGCTTCTGTATACATAAGCCCATAATTAATAAATAAAAATCCTAAAAATAATATAACACCAACAACCGAGCCTTTTTTTAAATCATTTAGAGTTATTTTTCCAATTTTTTTATTAAATAATAAATACATTAAAGTTGAAGCAATAACAAATCTAAAAGTTAAAAGCAATGGTAAATTTATTGAATTAAATGCATTCTTTACTACTACATAAGTTCCACCCCATAGCATTGCAACTATAAGTAAAGAAAAATCAGCTAAGTACATTCTATTTTTATTTTTCAAATAATCACCACTTTTAGTTTACATATTTTTTATCAATAGTAGTTTTTGATTTCTTTTTATAAACTTCTTTTATATCTAATTCAATTATTAATATTGCTATAAATATTAAACCACTACCAAATATCATTAACGGTGTCATAACTTCATTTAGAAGTATAATTCCGAATATAGCAGCAAAAACTGACTCTAAGGACATTAATATAGAAGCATGAGAAGATGAAGTATACTTTTGCGCAATTGTTTGAACTGTAAAACATCCAAAAGTTGAAAAAACTGCCAAAAATATAATTGAATACCATGCTCTGTTAGTCAATTCTAATGTAAAAGGTTCTGTTAATAGTGCTGAAACTGTAGAAAAAACTGCTGCTACTGCTATTTGAATAAATGCTAATTTATATACATCCATATCCTTAGCAAAATATTCAATTGAAATGATATGCATTGCAAAAAATAATGCACATATTAGCGTAAGTGAATCACCAATATTAATCTCTAAACTTCCATGTAAACTAATTAATCCAATTCCAATTATTGTAAGAAAACTTCCTACAAAAACTTTGATATCTGGTCTTTTTTTATAAAGAATCCAATATAAAAATGGTACTATCGCAACATATACAGCAGTTAAGAATCCTTGCTTTGATGCAGTAGTAAATTGAAGTCCATAAGTTTGAGTTGCAAAAGCCAAATATAAAACAATTCCCACTATACCACCCTTTTTTATATCATTTTTTGAAATTTTCCCAATTTTTTTATGGAGAATCATATACATCAGCACTGAAGCTATAATAAATCTTAATGCTATTAATAGCATAGGAGTAACAGTTGACAAAGTGTCCTTTATTATAACAAAACCACCACCCCACACAACTGCAACAAAAAATAAACTAATATCAGAAATGTTTTTCTTAGAATTTTCTATCATAAATACCTCTTCTTTTATATATAACTATTAATTAATAACCTATATTTTCTCTATACGATTCTATCATATTTTAAATTGAAATTATATTTTTTATTAAATATTTTAGACGTAATTGAAAATTTGTAATATAATAGCATAAATATTTTGTTAGGAGGATAATTATGGCTATTGATAAAAATTTAGAAAAACTTTTTTCACTTTCATATAGAATTCAAAAAATTCAACCTTGGAATATAATTGATGACACCAAAATTTTTTCTGTTTGTTATCCTATAGATAACGAGATTTCATATATTACTATTTCTGGAAGAGATGATGAATTTTGTGAAATTAATATTTTTCATGGAAATGATGGTCTTAACAATCTATATGATTTATATAATGAAGTACCTGAAATTGATTTTTATAGAAATATAAGAGGCTTTTCAGTTTATTACGAGGAA
>JAUCFZ010000085.1 GCA_030377915.1 Clostridiaceae bacterium HSG29 | reverse complement strand
AATTGGTGAAACAGAGAATATAAATGTTATTAATAGATTTTTAAAAGAAAATATGGAATATGAAATAGTAACTATAAATGGAAAGAATAGTTTTCAGATATTACCTGGGGATTATGAATCAGATGGTTTTTTCATTTGTAAATTACGTAGGAAGCAGGGGTGATTATTTGATATACTCTTCAGTTAGCGATATTGGTAATGTAAGAAAATTAAATGAGGATGAATTTTTTGTAGATAAAGAAAATCAAAAATTATTTATCGTTGCAGATGGAATGGGTGGACATAAAGCCGGTGATGTTGCAAGCAGGATGGCCATTAATATTGTTAAGAATCATTATTATGAAAAAATAAATGAAAATATGAGTCTTAAAGAAATTGAAATTGAACTTTTAAAAGGTATTGATTTAGCAAATAAATCGATAATAAGTGCTTCAGAGAAATTTGAACATTTACAAAATATGGGAACAACAATGAATCTTGTGTATTTTAATGATGATAAGATTTTATTTATAAATATTGGTGATTCAAGATCATATGTTATTACTAATGATGAATTAAAACAAATATCAGTTGATCATTCACTTGTTGAAGAACTTCTTAAAAACGGAAAAATAAATGAAGAAGAAGCTTATAATCATCCACAAAGAAATATTATAACTAGTTGTTTAGGTGCAAAATCAGATTATAAGGTAGATATATATTATTCAGATGCTGAGGATAATATGAAAATTTTGCTTTGTACAGATGGTTTATCAAACCTTTTAATGAAAGATGAAATTAATGAAATTATTTTAAATAACGAAGTTGAACAAGCAGTGCAATTATTATTAAATGGTGCAAAAGAAAATGGTGGATTTGATAATATAACTCTTATTCTTATCGATTTACAGGAAAAGAGGTTTTAGATGAATAAGGATATTTTAGGTAACAGATACGAAATAATAAATAAAATTGGTGAAGGTGGAATGGCAAAGGTTTATAAAGCAAAAGATAATTTGCTTAATAGATTTGTTGCTATAAAAGTTTTAAAAGATGAATTTAAGAATGATGAAGAATTTATTGCAAAATTTGATAAAGAAGCAAAAGCTGCTGCGAGTTTATCGCATCCTAATATTGTAAATGTATATGATGTAGGGATTGATTCGGGTATTAGATATATTGTTATGGAACTTCTTGAAGGAATAACTTTAAAAGAAGTTATAAAGAAAAGAACGGAATTTTTAACTGATAATGAAATTATTGATATCATTTATCAAATAGCATCAGCTCTAGAGCATGCGCATAGTAAAAATATTATTCATAGGGATATTAAACCTGAGAATATTATTGTTGATGATAATAATACTGTTAAAGTAGCTGATTTTGGTATTGCAAGAGCGGTTAATAATTCAACAATAGTGAATACTAAAAAAGTTTTAGGTAGTGTTCATTATACATCGCCTGAACAGGCAAGAGGTGGCGTTGTTGATAAAAGAACTGATATTTATTCTTTAGGAATTTTGATGTATGAACTTTCAACTAGAAGAGTGCCGTTTGATGGAGATACTCATATTTCTATTGCATTAAAGCACATTAAAGGAGAAGTTCTTAATCCTACAAAGGTTAATAGTAACTTATCATTAGGCATTGAGAAAATAATACTTAAATCGATTATGAAGAATCCAGAACAGCGATATAATGGAGCTGAGGAGTTAATATCTGATTTAGAAAAAGCTAGTAGAAAACTCGATAATGAAATAATTGTTGAAGATATTGAAAAAGATATGGGTGAAACGAAATACTTGCCTTTAATTGAGGATGATGAGTTTATGACTAAGAAAATAGTTAATAAAAAGAAAAAAACAAATGAAAAGAAAGAGCGAAAGAAATTAAGTGTGTTTTCTGTTTTAGTTATAATTCTTGTTGCTTTATTATTTACATTGGGAATATTTACAATAATTTCGTTAGATAATATTGCAAATAAACTAGATAATGAAATTGTAATTGTTCCAAATGTTGAAGGGTTTGAAGCTACAGAAGGTGCTAAAATCCTTAATGATAGCGGATTTTCAGTTGATGCAACTAAAAGAAAATATTCAACTACTGTTAAAGATGGATATATAATTAGTCAATCCTACGAAGAAGGGGAAGAATTAAAAAAAGGTTATACAATAGAAATAGTAATATCAAGTGGCTCAAAATTGATTACTGTTCCTAATGTAATTCATGATGATTTTGTAAACGGAAAAATTGAACTTGAAAATTTGAATTTAGTTCTTGGAGAAGTTACTTATGAGTATTCTGATTTACCTAAAGGTACTATAATTGATCAAGACCCTATTGCAGGAAAAGAATTTATGGTAAATAGTAAAGTAAATCTTGTTGTAAGCCAAGGACTAGAAAGTAGTAGTGTATTACTTCCTAGTGTAATTGATTTAACAATTGAGGAAGCAACTGAAAGATTAGAAAGCATTAATATAACAATAGGAAATATTTCATATATTAGTGATGAGAATTTTGAAAATGGAAAAATTAATAAACAGAGTATTTTAGCTGGAACTGAAGTAGAAGAAGGCAGTAGCGTTGATGTTGTAGTTACAAAAAATGAAGAAACAACTACTGGAAATGGTGAAATTGAAAATCCTGATGAAAATACATTAATAGAAAAAGTATTTGTAATTCCATTAAATTTTGAAGAAGAAAAAAATATAGTAAAAGTTGAAACAATTATTGATGGAAATTCTGAGATAGTTTATGAGGAAGAACATTTTAAATCAGAAGGATCTGTAAGAGTTACTGTTCAATCAAAAGGCGAAGTAACATTAAAATTCTATTATGGTGATAAATTGATAAGCCAACAGAATAGAACATTTGAATAGGGGAATAAATGATTAAAGGATTAATTTTAAAAGGTGTAGGCGGAAAGTATACAATTAAAACAAAACAAGGAATCTTTATTTCTGAATTACGTGGGAGTATAAAATATTCAAATGATCGACCAATTGTAGGTGATTTTGTTGAAATGGAAATAATAGATGAAAAAAATAACAATGGGATGATTAAGACTATTTTACCTAGGAAAACAAAATTACATCGCCCGCTTGTTTCTAATGTAAGTCAGGCTATTATAGTTTTTTCTATAAAAAATCCTGATCCACATTTAAATTTACTTGATAGGCTTCTTGTATTTGTTGAACATTCAGGATTAAAGGCAATAATTTGTTTTATAGAACTCATGAAAGGTGAAACTCTTTTAATGCTATCAAATATAACGTCATTATTATTTATTAGTATAATATTTGAGTGTTTCCCCATTATTTCAACTATTAATTTTTTAGTAGTTATATATCCTAATTCATCAGATGAATCAATGTGTATTACTAAAATTCTTTCGAATTCAAGTTGTTCAATTTCTGTTATAAAACCATTTTGTAGTAACTTTCTTAAAAGCATACAAAAATTAGGCGGTTTTACCGGATTTTCAAATTTTGAATCTAAAATATTTACTTGCGCGTAATCGCTGTTCGCTGATATATACAGCAAATGATTACTTCCGTTATTTCTAACTGTAAGAGTTAATTCTCTATTGCTTGGTTGGTATATTTTATTAATTCGTCCACCTATAAGCTTTTCTTTTAATTCATCTAGGAGTCCATTTAATAGAAATCCACTGTAAGCCATATTAACACCTTCTTTATAATTATTTATTTTTTACTTAATTCATCAATTTCTGATAAATATTCAAATCTTTCAATTTCTTTTAAAGTTTCCTTTAAAACTTTAGCTCCTTCAACCATGAGTATATCGTGAAGTTCTCCTGCACTCATAAATTCATCAATTTTAACTTCTATTTTTCCTAACATATCACCAGTATCTAAACCAACATCCATTTTCATTGTTGTTACACCAGTAACTTCATCACCATTTACTATTGACCAATTTATTGGAGCTGCACCTCTTAATTTAGGTAATAATGATGCATGTACATTTACACAACCATATTTAGGTATATCAAGAACCTCTTTCGATAGTATTTGCCCATATGCTACAACTACCATTAAATCAATATTTAACGATTTAAGATATTCAACTGCTGATTCGCTTTTAATGCTTTTTGGTTGAAAAACCTCAAGATTATGTTTTAACGCTTCTTGTTTAATAAAAGTAGACTGAACTTTTTTCCCTCTACCTCTTTCTTTATCAGGTTGAGTAATTACAGTAATAACTTCACCACTTTCAATACATTGATTTAAAGATGGTATTGCAAATTCTGGTGTTCCTAAAAAAGCAATTCTAAGTTTATACATTTTCAACATCCCACGCCTTATCTATATATAAAATTCCATCCAAGTGATCTGATTCATGACAAATCGCTCTTGCTAAAAACCCTTCTGCTTCTATTGTAAATTCTTCGCCTTCTAAATTTAAAGCTGTAACAGTAACTTTTTCAGGTCTCATAACCATTCCGATTTTTCCAGGTATACTTAAACACCCTTCTTCGCCTTCAATTTCTCCGCTCATTTTAGTAATTTTAGAATTTATAAACACTTTTACACCAGTTTCATCATAAATATCAATTACAAAAATTCTTTTTAAAATTCCAACTTGCGGCGCTGCTAAACCAACACCCTTTTCAATATACATTGTTTCTATCATATCTTCTACAATCGTTTTAATCTTTTCATTAATTTCTTTTACTTCTCTTGTTTTTTTTCTTAAAATCGGATCTTCAACTACTCTTATACTTCTTAAAGCCATTTTCTTCCTCCTATACTAAATTACTTGGTTTAACGTCAATAGAGATATACACTTTAAAATCATTTTCATCAATAACTTGCTTAATATTATTTTTTACATTATTAAATTCATTATCAAAAATTTTAAAGAAAATCTGATATCTATACTTACCACGTATTTTACTGTGAAGGGCCTTGTTTGGTCCAAACACTTTAACTTTATTTAAATCTATTTCTTTATCAATAAGTTTTTTAAATCTATTTGTTTCATTTATTAAAAGATTTTCATTTTCACTATAAAAAATAATATTTATTAATTTAACAAATGGTGGATATTCAAATACATTTCTAATTTTTAATTCTTCTTTTAAAAAATCATCATAATTATGTTTGCTCGCTGCAATTAATGCATAATTGTCGGGTTCATAAGTCTGAAGTATTACTTCTCCTTCTTTTTCTCCTCTTCCTGCTCTTCCTGCAACTTGTGTTATAAGCTGAAATGCTCTTTCTGCTGAAGAAAAATCCGGGAAATTTATTATTAAATCAGCCGCTAGAATGCCAACTAAAGTAACATTTTCATAATCAAATCCTTTTGTAACCATCTGTGTCCCAATTAGAATATCATAATTTTCATTTTCAAAATTTCCAATTATTTCGTTTAATGAACCTTTTTTTCTAGTAGTTTGACTATCAAGTCGACCAACTTTTGCATTTTTAAAAGTATTTTTTGTAATTTCTTCAACTTTCTCAGTTCCTATTCCAAATAATTTAAAATACTTACTTCCACATTTAGGACAAGTTTTAGGAATATATGTTTTATATCCACAATAACTACATTCCATACTATTTCTTCCTTTATGATAAGTCAAAGAAATTTCACAATTCGGACATTCAAGTGCATATCCACATTCTCTACATGAAACAAATGAAGAATAACCTTTTCTATTTAAAAAATTATTGTTTGTTCTTTTTTTCTAAGTCTTTCATTAATTGCATTAAATAATTTTCTACTAAAAATATTTTTATTTCCTACATTTAACTCTTCTCGCATATCAACAATTTCTACTTCAGGCATTTTTCTGTTGTTGATTCGATTTTTTAATGAAATTAATTTCATTTCATTATTTCTTACTTTATTAAACGAATCAATTTTAGGTGTTGCAGAACCAGAAATTAATAATCCATTAGTTTTCATTAATTTAAATTTAGCAATATCATAAGTTTCATATTTAGGATCTCTATTAGATTTATAAGTATTTTCATGTTCTTCATCAATTATTACCATTCCTAAATTATCAACCGGAGAAAAAATTGCTGATCTTGCACCAATAACAATCTTTTTTTTGCCTTCCTTGATATCCTTAAACTCATCGAATCTTTCGCCAAGTGAAAGTTTAGAATGTATTATAGCTACTTTCTCTCCAAATCTATTGACAAATCTTTCAATCATTTGAGGAGTTAATGCTATCTCTGGCACTAAAATTATGCACGATTTATTTTCATTTAATATCTCTCTTACTAAATGCATATATATTTCTGTTTTACCACTT
>JAUCFZ010000084.1 GCA_030377915.1 Clostridiaceae bacterium HSG29 | reverse complement strand
ATAAATATGGAATTAAAAATACTAAGAATATTTATGTAATAAATGAAATTTCAAATGAAAATAAAGAAATTTTATATCAAGTGATAGCTCCAAAATTTATTGAAGTAATAACAGGAAATGAATTTGATCTTAATGATTCAAAAAAACTTGAACAAATTAATTATAATGCTATTAAATCATATTATAAAAAACTAGGTATTGATATTTATCAAATACAAACTTCATATATTAAAAAAACAGGTTTTATAATGATTTTAGCAACTATTATAGGGGCTGCGAGTTCTATTTTTGTTGGCTTTTTTTCATCTAAAATTGCTGCAGGAGCTTCCAAAAATTTAAGAAAAGATATATTTACTAAAGTTCTATCTTTTACAAATAATGAATATGATAAATATTCAAGTTCTACTTTAATAACTAGATGTACTAATGATATTTCACAAATTCAAACAACTTTAATAATGATATTAAGGATGCTTTTATATGCACCTCTAATGGGTATTGGTGGTGTTATTAAAGCATTAGATAAAAGTGTATCAATGTCATGGATTATTGCATTAGGAATAGTTATACTTTTTGGATTTATTATGATTACATTTTCAATTGTTATGCCAAAGTTCAAATTAATTCAAAAAGTTCTTGATAAAATTAACTTAATCACAAGAGAACAATTAAGTGGAATGCTTGTAATTCGTGGATTTAATAATCAGGATTTTGAAGAAAAAAGATTTGATAAAACTAATAAAAACTTAACGAAACTTAATTTATTTGTAAATCGTATAATGTCATTTCTTTTTCCTATGATGATATTAATAATGAATTTAACTTCTTTATTAATTATATGGGTTAGTGCAAAATATATTGCAAATTCCTCTATGAGAGTTGGAGATATGATAGCATTTATGCAATACGCAATTCAAATTATGTCAGCATTTCTAATGCTCTCAATGATGTTTATGATGATTCCACGAGCTTCAGTTTCTGCCTTAAGAATTTATGAAGTACTTAATACAAATATTTCAATAAAAGACCCAAAACAACCTAAGGAATTTGATAGTAGTATGAAAGCGGATATAGTATTTGAAAATGTTTATTTTAAATATGATGGAGCAAATGAGTATATGCTTAAGGATATTAATTTTAAAATAAAAGAAGGGGAGACCACTGCAATAATTGGTTCTACTGGATCTGGTAAAACAACATTAATTAATTTAATTATGAGATTTTATGATCCGGATAAAGGTAAAATTAAAATAAAAAACCAATTAATAAATGAGGTTAAACAGAAAGATTTAAGAGAGTTAATAGGTTATATTCCTCAAAAGTCTATGTTATTTAGCGGAACGGTTGAAAGCAATTTAAAATACGGGAACTCATATGCAGATGATAAATTAATTAATAATTCTATAAAAACTGCACAAGCTACTAATTTTATAAATAGTGAAAATGATGGAATGAAAAGGCATATTTCACAAATGGGTAAAAATATTTCTGGTGGTCAAAAACAAAGAGTTTCTATTGCAAGGGCGCTTGTAAAAAATTCGCCTATTTATATTTTTGATGATTCTTTTTCGCAATTAGATTATAAAACTGATTCAATGCTTAGAAATGATTTGAATAAAACAACTATTAATAAAACTATTATAATAATTGCACAAAGAATATCTACAGTAAAAAATGCTGATCAAATTTTAGTAATGGATAGCGGTAAAATTGTTGGTAGTGGAAAACACAACTATTTAATTTCTAATTGTGAAGTTTATAAAGAAATAGCAAATTCTCAACTTTCGAAGGGGGAATTTTAATGAGTAAAATCAAAAATAAAAGTTCATATAGTGGACCAATGGGGAAAAGACATGGAATGATGAAACTTAATGGTAAAAAAGCTAAAAATTTTAAAGGTACATTTAAAAGGCTTTTGTCTTACTTAAATGAATATAAATACTCAATTGGTTTTGTTGCTCTTCTTTCTATTTTAAGTTCTCTTTTCAGTATAGCAGGACCTAAATTATTAGGTAATATTACAACTGTAGTTTTTAATTCTGTAGTTGAATCAGTTTCTGGAAATAAAATTTTAATTGATTTTATATATATTAAAAAAATAGTAATTATATTAATTGCAATTTATATTCTAAGTACTTTTTTCAATTATATTCAAAGATATATTATGGTTGGTATTTCTATGAAAGTAAGTTACGATATGAGAAAAAAAATATCTGAAAAAATTAATAAATTACCACTTAAGTATTTTGATACTACAAATCATGGAGAAGTATTATCAAGATTAACTAATGATGTTGATGCTATTAATAGAACTTTGAGTCATAGCATGTCACAAATTATTATTTCATTTTCAACAATTATAGGTGTAACTATTATGATGTTTTATATTAGCCCGGTTTTAGCTATTGTAACTATTTTAATTTTGCCATTATCTATGATTTTCGTTATGCAAATTGTTAAAAGAAGTCAAAAAATATTTAAAAAACAACAAGATTATCTTGGACATTTAAATGGACATATCGAAGAAACATTTAGTTTGCATTTAATTGTAAAAGCTTTTAACGGAGAAAAAAAAGAAATAGAAAAATTTAATAAATTAAATGATGAACTTTTTGATACTGCATGGAAATCACAGTTTTTATCAAGTTTAATGATGCCGATTATTCACATTATTGGTAATATGGGCTATGTAGCAGTGGCTGTTATTGGCGCAGGCTTAGTTGCTCAAGGAAAAATATTTGTTGGAGATATTCAAGCATTTATACAATATGTTAAAAGTTTTACGCATCCTATGGCGCAAATTGCGAATATATCAAATGTTTTGCAACAAACTGTTGCTGCAGCAGAAAGGGTATTTGAATTTTTAGATGAAGAAGAGCTTCTAAGTGATGAAATTGATAAAAATGAAATTATAAGAAATGAAGATGTTGGGAATGTAATCTTTAATGATGTTAATTTTGGTTATACAGAGAATAAAATAATAATAAATAAATTTTCTGCAAATATAAAATCTGGTCAAAAAATTGCAATTGTTGGACCAACTGGTGCTGGAAAAACAACAATAGTTAAACTATTAATGAGATACTATGACATTAATTCAGGTGAAATAATTATTGATGGAATAAATATTAAAAATCTTAAAAAATCATATTTAAGAGAGCAAATTGGTATGGTGCTACAAGATACATGGCTTTATTCTGATTCAGTATTAGAAAATATTAGATATGGAAGAATGAATGCAACGGAAGATGAAGTTATAGAAGTAGCAAAACTTTCTCATGTAGATTCTTTTGTTAAAATGTTACCTGATGGTTATAATATGTTGATTAATGAAGATACAGATAATATTTCTGAAGGTCAAAAACAATTAATTACTATTGCAAGAACAATGCTTTCAAACCCTAAAATACTAATTCTTGATGAGGCTACAAGTTCTGTTGATACAAGAACAGAAATACAGATTCAAGTAGCAATGGATAGATTAATGAAAAATAAAACGAGTTTTATAATAGCGCATAGACTTTCTACAATTAAGAATGCAGATATAATTTTAGTAATGAATGAAGGCGATATTGTTGAATCAGGAAACCATAGTGAACTTTTAGAATTAAATGGTTTTTATTCAAAGCTTTATAATTCGCAATTTTCTACATTATAAAATAAATTAAATACAGTGAAAATAATTTATTTAACAAGAACAGACAGCATTGTTCTTGTTTTTTTATAATCTTTTTTAATAACATTACTTTTGGCACATGTAAAAAAATGTAAATATCATATAATAAAGATGGCAATTTGTTTGTTTAGATTAAAAATAGAAAGGATTACATTATGAAAAAATACCTACTTTTAATTATATTATTATTTATGTTTCTATTTTCAACTATATCTTTTGCGAAGAGCAATGGTGAAAAATTAAATTTGGAAGAAATTCAAAAAAATTATATATTAGTAAAATATAAAAACGGAAAAATTGAAAAAAGATTAATTTCCGATTTTGTTGAGCCAAAAATGAAATCGATGTCATTAGATTTAAATAATGAAAGTGATGAAAATAACAAGACAGAAATTGAAGAAGCAATTGAAATAGCAAATGAGAATGATGAAATTGAATTTTCTGAACCAATAATTATATTTACAGCAGATGATACATTGCCAAATGATATTAATGAAAATGATGCGTGGAGATTTGATTTACTTGGAATGAATGATCTATGGGAGGATTTTGATTCAGTTGATTTCTCGGAAATAACAGTTGCTTTAATTGATACTGGTATTGATATGGATAATCCTGATTTTAATATTGATACAGCAAATGCTTATGATTTTGTTAATGCAGATAATAATCCAAACGATGATCATGGTCACGGTAGCCATGTAGCAGGGATTCTAGGAGCTATTTCAAATAACAATAATGATGTTGCGGGAATTGCAAGTGAAGTAAAATTATTACCTTTAAAAGTATTAGATGCAGGAGGTAGCGGGACAAACGAAAATGTAGCATTAGCAATTAAATATGCTGCAGGTGAAGGCGAAGATAAGCGTGCAGATATTATTAATATGAGTCTAGGCGCTAATATTGAATCTGATGTTGTAAGAGAAGCTGTTGAATATGCATATAGTAAAGGTGTTATTATTGTATCATCTTCTGGAAACGGAAGTAATCATTGGATTGATAGCGAAGATGGAGATGAAGATGGTGGAACTACAAGAGATATGTCAACTATGGGCTATCCTGCCGCATTTAATGAGGTTATTTCAGTAGGATCCATTCAATATTTAAATAATGAAATATATATATCTGACTTTTCAGAATGTAGTGGTGATCAAATAATTAATGGGATATTACAAAATGTTTATCTTGATGTGGTTGCACCTGGCTCTAGAATATATAGTTATATATCAGATGGAAGAATTCTTAGTCTAAGTGGTACATCAATGGCATCTCCTCATGTAGCAGGGTTAGCAGCAATACTAAAAGCAAAATATACTTCTCTTGATAATATTCAAATCAGAGAGATAATAAATAAAACTGCTATAGATAATGATATTATTGTACCATCTTATAGCGGAGTATCTGATGATGAAATATATGGTAATGGATTAATAAATATTAAAAATGCATTTGGTTTTGATGGGTTAAAAGAACTAGAAATAAAAGCGTATGATTCATTAAATAACGAATTATCAATTAGTGGGTATAACTTTGATCAATTTGATTATTCATATAATATAGAAGTTCCTGAATCTACAGTGAAAATTGTTTTTAATGGTAGTACTGTAATGAGCAATTCAAATGTATTGAATAATGAAGACTCTATTCCGAATGTGTTATTAACAAAATTAATAGATTCAGAAAATACATTAGTGGAAATTAGTGTAGAAACAAATTATGGTAATTCAATAAATCAATTATATGAATTTAATATAGCAAAAAAAATAAGTAATTCATTTTTAGAAAATTTAATCATAACTGATTATGATTTATCACCTGTATTTAATAAAGATACTTTAACTTATAGTATTTCTAATGTTTCATATAATACTGAAACTTTAGAAATTAATGTAACCAAAGCAAATGAAACGGATGTTGTTTTAGTAAAAGTCAATGATGGATTGTTTGCCGATATTTCACAAACTATTTCACTTGATGTTGGAGAAAATATTATTTATATTAAAGTTCATCCAGAAAATGATGAATTAGATTTTAGAATATATTCAATTTCAGTTGCTAGAAATGAACCTGCTATTTTAAATGATTTAAATGTTACTGATCATATTTTTTTAGAAGAATTTGAGAAAGATAATCTTATTTACAATATTTCAGATGTAAATTTTGAAATTGAAAAAATTGAAGTTTTAGCAACAAAAGCAAATGAAACTGATACTATTTCAATGAGCTTAAATAATGGAGCATATATAAATAATGAAACACAAAATATTTCATTAGAAGTTGGTGAAAATATAATAAATGTAAAAGTGAAAAATGGAGAAGAAACTAAAATATATTCAATTTTAATCACCAGATTAGCAGAAGGAGTTCATCTAGATAATTTAATTGTAACAAATCATTTATTATCGCCAGAATTTAATAAAAATCATATGAATTACAGTATTTCTGATGTTGCTAATAACATAAAAAATTTAGAAATTATAGGCACAAAAGCAGAAATTGATGATGAAATTTCAATTAAAATTAATAATGGTGATTACATTATTGGAGATACAAATAATATTTTACTTGATGATGGAGTAAATACAATTTCTATTAAAGT
>JAUCFZ010000083.1 GCA_030377915.1 Clostridiaceae bacterium HSG29 | reverse complement strand
TTACCAATGTTGTATTAATATTATTAATAAGATAATCTTTATCTAAATCATATTTTTTTAAAATTCTATCCATATTTAGTAAATCATCATTTTTTATTTGCTTTATACTAATCATTTTCATTTTCCCCTTTTTTTAAATTAAAAGTCGATAAAAATTCAAAATTATGAAAGTCGTCTATTTTAGGTAAATCCTTAATACTCTCGAATCCAAAACCCTTTAAAAACATTTCAGTCGTTGAATATGTATTTGGACTTCCAATTGTTTCTAATCTGCCAGATATAAATATTAAATCACGATTTAATAAATTAGTTATTAAATTTCCAGATCTAACACCTCTAATACTTTCTATATCAATTCTAGTTACTGGTTGCTTATATGCAATTATCGCTAAAACTTCCAATGATGATTCTGATAAACCTTTGGATGTGCTTTTTTTACAAAACTCTTCAATATATTTATGGTTCTTCTTACTTGAACCAAGTTGATATTTATTATTTACTTCAATTAATCTTATTCCTCTATCATCTTTAATATAATCCTGATTCAACTCTTTTAAACAAAAATCTATATCACTTTTATCCACATCAAGAGTCTTAGCCAATCTATATATACTAATTGGTTCAGAATATACAAATAGAAGCGATTCAATTGCTGACTTTATTTCTTTTCTTTGCATTATTGACCTCTTCTTTCAATTATAATATCATCAAAATGATATTCTTGAACTACAGTAATTATATTTAACTTAAGCAATTCAAGTAATGCCATAAAAGTTACTATAACCTCATTTTTAACTATTTTGTCATTAAATAATGATGCAAACTTTATTCTAGCTTCATCCTTTAGTTTATCTTCAATATATGATATTTTCTCATCTACAGTAAATATTTCTCTTTTGATAGTTTCAAAGTAATTTTCACGTTTACCATCAGTTTTATCAATATTTTGAAGAACTCTTTTAATTGCATTTACAATTAAGTTTTTTTCTAAATTTTTATTCAACTCCTCAACAGGAACCTCTTTAATAAAAGGAGTTAAATCTTCCTGTGTTTTAAAATAAATTCTTCCAAAATCATTATATCTTTCCTCTAAAAGACCAGCTGCGTTTTTATACATTTTATATTCTAATAGCTTTGAAACTAACGATTCCATTGGATTATTACTACCATCTGTAAATTCTTCACCATCAAATATTGGATCTGGTAATAGCATTTTAGATTTTATTTCTAATAACTCTGATGCCATAACAATAAATTCACTAGATATTTCAATATCTACTTCATCCATTTTAGAAATATAATCCAAATATTGCTCAGTTATTTCTAAAATAGGTATTTCAGTAATTTCAACTTCATGTTTAGCTATTAAAGCTAAAAGCAAATCTAAAGGACCTTCAAATTCATTTAATTTATAAGTATAATTCATATTCTCACCATTATTAGTTTTTTCTCTATAAAAATCTAAAAAATGAATTGCTTTAAAAAACAATTCATTTTAATTTTATTAAAATTTTGAACTTTCTTCTTTTAAATCATTCTCTAATTTCTCTAATTCCTCATCAATATTTTCTAATTCAGTTAAACTCTGAGTTAATAGTTCATTTTCAACAAACAATTCTTTATTGTTATAAACTACTTCACCCATTTCTTTTATTTTCTTACTTTTCTTTAATTTCGACTGTTCGATATTCTTCTTAATAATTGCCATACCACCAGCAACTTTTGCACCATCTACAGCAGAATCTAAACCTTTTTTTACTTTATCCATAAAACCCATAAACTCACCATGCCTTCCATATATATTATCTGACAACGTGCCTATGAACTAATTATATAACTATAAATTATAAAAGTAAATATTAGTTTTCATTTACTGTAATTCCTGTAAATCTTTTACTAATTTATGGTTCTTTAATTCTTCAAATTTTTCATTATTAATTAAACCAGCAACACCAAATAATCCCATTTGATCTTCAATTACATAATTTGCAGTTTCATCAGGAATATCAAAAGTTAATTCTTCATTAATTGAATGATAATCTTCAGTTATAGTAATAAAATCAAAATCAAATTTTATTCTTTTTAAACCGTCTTTAAAATAATATGAAAGAACTAAATTATATTTATCTAATAATTTACTGTTTTCATCTTCAGATGTAAGTACTTTATCAATTCCGATTTCAATTTCTGCTAAACTTGAATTAAATTCTTCTAAATAAGCATCATATTCCATTTCTGTTTCTCCAGAGATACTTTCCATATTTTTATATTGTAAATTCATTAACTCATTTACTTTAGTAATAAATTCTTCATCCTTTAAAAATACTTTTACCAATTCAAGAGTTTCTCTAAATGTTAAAGTGTATTTCACTTCATTTGTTTTAAGCTCTTTTTCTTCAAAAGTAATACTTGTTTCTAACACTTCAGGTTTTTCTACATTTGCATTAATTATTCTATCTATAATTGGAAAAAATTCTTTTGTTTTTTCTTGTTGAGAAATAGTTTGATCTTTAATATATTTAGAAAAATCAATTGTCTCAGCTAATCCACCTTGCTCAGTCATCATCTGATTTAAAAAATCAAATTTTACAATAACACCTTGCTTTAATAAATTTGGTTCATTTAAATAAATAAAATTATCATTTAAAAACATATCTATTGCAACAAAATTTGAACCTTCATAATTAAGAGCCATATTTAAATCAATTATCATTTTTTCAACATCCACTTTCTGATGGAATTTCAATTCCATATTAGCTAATGTTTTAGTTATTTTTTGAATATCCTCATCTGAGATTTGATTTTCAGGTTCTAATGCAGCTAACTCTGTTAATTTTACATCAAGTTCATTATCAAAAACAATAGTTGATGTTGTTTCTTCTTGTTTAACATCTTGCATAAGAAGCATAGCTTCATCCATTTCTTTTTCATAATCAAACTTATCTCCACATCCTACCAACCCTAATACTAAAATGCTTATAAATAAAATTGCAAATATTCTTTTTTTCATATACCTCTCCTTTAATTTAACCATAAAGTTATTTTAACATAAATATTTTGATTAAACAATTATTTAATTATGAATATTTTGTCATACACTTATATTTTTACAACAAAAAATCTCCAAATTAATGAAGATTTCTTATTATTTAAAACTCTTCTACGCCATCTATTGTAACAACAGCTTTTATTAGTTTTTTCTCTTCTACTTTATTTTTAGAAATAGTAATGTTATTAAAAAATCTTTCCTCAACACTTTTTATTACTTTTTCGTTTTTATTAGTGTGGAAAACTGCTAATGTATCGCCTTTCTTAACTTCATCACCAACTTTTTTTCTTATTAAAATACCAGCTGATAAATCAATATCACTTTCTTTTGTTTCTCTTCCTGCGCCAAGCATCATTGCACAAATTCCTATTTCATCTGCTACCATTTTCTCAATATAACCATCAACATCTGATTTTACTTCATAAATATTTTCAGATTTAGGAAGTAAATCAATATTCTCAATAACAGATATATCTCCACCTTGAATACTTACGAACTCTTTAAATTTATTAAAGGCTTCTCCACTTTCAATTTTTTCAATTAAAAGTTTTTCTCCTTCTTCAAATGTTTTAACTCTACCAGCTAATAATAACATTTTGCCACCTAAATTTAAACAAAGTTCAGTTAAATCTTTAGGACCTTTATTTTTTAATGTATTAATTGCTTCAATAACTTCTAATGAATTACCAATTGCATATCCTAAAGGTTGATCCATATCAGTGATTAAAGCTATTGTATTTCTTCCCATTAAACTTCCTATTTCTACCATAGTTTTACTTAATTCTTTTGCACCTTCAATATCATGGATAAATGCACCAGAACCAACTTTTACATCAAGTACAATTGCATCTGCACCAGCAGCAAGTTTTTTACTCATAATACTAGAAGCAATTAAACTAATATTGTCAACAGTACCAGTTACATCTCTTAAAGCATATAATTTTTTATCTGCAGGAGCAATATTCTTTGTTTGTCCTACAACTGCTATTTTATTTTTATTTACGTTATTAGTAAATTCATCAATTGTTAATCCAATTTTAAATTCTTTAATTGCTTCTAATTTGTCAAGAGTACCACCAGTATGTCCTAAACCTCTTCCTGACATTTTTGCAACAGGTACACCACAAGAAGCAATAAGAGGAGCTAATACTAAAGTAGTTGTATCTCCAACTCCACCAGTTGAATGTTTATCTACTTTAATACCTTCAATATCAGATAAATCTATAACATCACCCGAATGCATCATTGCCGTTGTTAAATCAACAGTTTCTCTCATATTCATTTTTTTAAAGAAAATTGCCATTAATAGAGCAGATGCCTGGTAATCTTCAACATCACCGGAAGTATATTTTTCAATAAAATAATTAATTTCCTCAGTGCTTAATTCTTCACCATTTCTTTTCTTTATTATTAAATCATACATTCTCATAATATTCACCTACATAACTTCTATGATTCCGTTAACCAATTTAACGAATTGATTTCTTACTTTTTCAGCAGTTTCAATAACTTCATCGTGATTTAATGGTTGATCTAAAATACCAGCAGCCATATTTGTAATACATGAAATACCTGCAACATCCATTCCAGCATGTGCAGCTACAATTGCTTCTGGAGCAGTAGACATTCCTACTGCGTCTGCTCCAAGAACTCTAGCCATTCTAATTTCAGCAGGAGTTTCATAGACAGGTCCTGTATTAAACATATATACACCTTCTTGAATTCCTATACTTAATGATTTTGCAACTTCTTTTATTTTCAGTCTAATTTCCTTTTTATAAATATTTGAAGCATCTGGGAACCTTGCTCCAAGTTCATTATAATTAACTCCCATAAGAGGATTATCTCCAGAGAAATTAATATGATCACTGATTACCATTAAATCGCCAGGCTCATAATTAGTATTTACACCACCTGCTGCGTTTGTTAAAATCAATTTTTCAACTCCAATAGCTTTCATTAATCTAACTGGGAAAGTGATTTCTTTCATTGAATAACCTTCATAAAAATGAAATCTTCCTTGCATTGCAATAACTTCTTTACCATTTAAATTACCTATCACAAATTGACCAGCATGACCTTCTACAGTAGATTTAAGAAAATATGGTACATCATCATATTTTATTATTGTTGGGTTTTTTATTTCATTAGCCATTACACCAAGACCGGAACCTAATATTAAACCTATTTCTGGTTTAGAATCTAATCTTGTTAATAAATATTCTTTTGCTTCTTCTATTTTTTTTAACATATCATTCATAATTATCCCCTTTATTTTAAAATCAAGTTTTTAAAACTTTCTCCGTTTTCAACACCATCTATATCTAAAATATCTGCAATAGTTTTTGCGATATCTGCAAAACTATTTCTAGTTCCAATATTTGCTCCTGCTATTACTTGTTTTCCATATATAAGTGCTGGTATATGTTCTCTTGTATGATCAGTACCAGTATATGTCGGATCATTTCCATGATCAGCTGTAAAAATAATAATATCATCATCTTTTAAAGCACCTAAAATTTCAGGAACTCTTGCATCAAATTCTTCTAAAGCATTTTGATAACCTACTACATTTCTTCTATGACCAAATTTAGCATCAAAATCAACTAAATTTGTAAATATAATACCTTTTGTATCTCTTTTTAAATATTCAATTGTTTTATCAATGCCATCCATATTGCTAACAGTATGATCTGATTTTGTAATTCCTTCTCCATCAAAAATATCTACAATTTTTCCAACAGCCTCTACATCTAATCCTTTTTCCTTTGCATAATCAAGAACTGTTTTAGCAAAAGGTTTTATTGAATAATCATGTCTATTTGGAGTTCTTTCAAAACTATTTTTGTCTTTTCCAATAAACGGTCTTGCAATTACTCTTGCAACTTGATTCTCACCCATCAACATTTTTCTTGCAATTAAGCAAATATCATATAATTCTTCAATTGGAACTATATCCTCGTGTGCAGCAACTTGAAAAACACTATCTGCTGAAGTATAAACAATTAAATCTCCAGTTTTCATATGTTCTTCACCAAGTTCTTCTAAAATTGTTGTTCCTGAAGCTGGTCTGTTACAAATAACTTTTCTTCCTGTTTTTCTTTCAAATTCTTCAATTATATAATCTGGAAATCCGTTTGGAAAAGTTTTGAATGGCTCAGTATTATGAATTCCTGCAATTTCCCAATGTCCAGTAGTTGTGTCTTTCCCATTAGAAAATTCTTTTAATCTTCCATAAGCACCTATTGGATTTTCACATCCAGGTATTGCATCAAGTCCTGGAAGATTTCCAACACCCAATTTAATCATATTTTCAATTTTAAATTCTTCTGCATTTTCAGCAATATGTCCTAATGTATTTACATCTATGTCACCAAAATTTTCTGCATCAGGTAATCCGCCAACACCAACACTATCCAATACAAAT
>JAUCFZ010000082.1 GCA_030377915.1 Clostridiaceae bacterium HSG29 | reverse complement strand
CCTAATGTAGGGTGTTTATTATAATCTGTAGCTAGAAGATGATAAACAGATTTTTTCTTAAGTTCTTTCACTTCAAACTTCTCTAGTTTATCTTCATATTTTAGCAATATTTCTTTTTTATATTTAATTTTATCTTTAAGTTTCATTAATCTGTTTATTTCATGAGTTAATTCATCATAAGTCTCATTTAAAGCATTTTTATATTTTTCCAATTCAAAATCTGATTGAAGTTCTTTAATTTTTTTTATTGAAAAATTAACATCTCTAAATAGCATAATAGTACTTAATTCATAAAATTCTTTATATCCATAAAGACGATATCCATTTTCACCAATCTCAGGTGTAGAAATCAGCCCCTCTTTTTCATAATATCTAATATTATAAGTTGATGTACCTACTAATTTTGCAAGTTCTCCAATAGTAATTTTATCTTTCATGTTGCCTCCTAAAAATAACTTAATCGAAATTAACTTAAATTACATTAAGTTAATTTTATCATTCTCAAAAAAAATTATCAAATTTTCACTTTAAATAAATATATATCTATATAATAAAAATTGAGTTATCATTATGATAACTCAATTTTTATATAGTTTATTAATTCTTATTAATTCTTTTTAGAACTTCACAAAAATAGTTCCATGTATTCTCTACAGAAGAAATGCTAATTTTCTCATTTGGCGTATGTACATCATAAATGTTAGGACCAAATGCAATCATATCTGAATTCTCGATTTTTTCACTTAATATTCCACATTCTAATCCAGCATGAATTGCTGTAATAACAGGCTTATTATGATACATATCATTATATATCTCAACGAATAAATCCCTTATATAAGATTTTTCTTTATATTCCCATTCTGGATAAGAAGCAAAAGTTTCCATTTTTAAATTTAGTATTTCAGATAATTTACTAATTTCTTCAATAATTTTAGTTTTTAAACTTCCAACAGAACTTCTTGTTGAACTATTAAACAAAATAAATTCTTCATCTGTTCTTACAATACCTAGATTTGTAGAACTTTCTACAAGGCCATTAATATTTGAACTCATACTTTTTACACCAAAAGGCATTAAAGTATATAGTGATATTAATTTACTTTGAGTTTCATTAGAAAAAACTTTATTTAATGTATCATTAATTTTTATCAGTTGAATTGAAATATCACTATCAGATGATTGAAATTCATTTCTAAATATTTTATTAATATTATTAATTCCATCTTCAATTTCATGAATGTTTTCATTATCAAATATAACTTTTGCTATTGCTTCTCGTGGAATTGCATTAACTTTCATTCCACCTGAAACTTCAGCAATTCTAAAACTATCAATTTCTGATAAATTTTTCAATACTCTTCCTAAAAGTTTATTCGAATTTGCTCTATTTTTGTCAATTTCCATTCCAGAATGTCCACCTTTTAAACCCGTAATCTTTATTTCATAAAAATTATCGTTTAAAATATTTTCATAGGTAATTGGAATTTTTACTGCACTTCTAATACCGCCAGCACAACTTGTAAATAAAACACCTTCTTCTTCTGCATCAATATTTATTAATATTTTACCATTTAATTTTGTTCCATCAACGGCATTTGCTCCTAATAACCCTATCTCTTCTCTTGAAGTTATTAAAACCTCAATTGCCGGATGAGGAATATCATTCGAAGAAAGAATTGCTAAACAAAATGCTACTGCAATCCCATTATCTGCACCCAGTGTTGTTCCATTAGCACTCATATAATCTCCATTTACAATAAGTTCAATCGGATCTTTTGTAAAATCATGAATTACATCTTCATTTTTTTCACAAACCATATCCATATGGCCTTGGAGAATAACAGTTGGAGCATTTTCATAACCTTCTGTAGCTTCTTTTTTTATAATAACATTAAGTAAATCATCTTGATATACTTCAAAATTATTTTCTTTTGCAAAATTAACCAAATAATCACTTATTTCTTGTTCATTTAATGAACATCTTGGAATTTTACTAATTTTTTTAAAATAATCTAATACTATTTCAAATTTATTTTTATCCATATTTATCTCCAAATTCATTTAGTCTTTATAAACTACACCCTCTATTCCTTTAATACCGAATCCTGGCTCATCAGTTAAAGAAATTTTAAATTCCTCAAATATAGCTCCGCCATTTACCGGGTCTTCACTACATAGTACTGGACCATCTAAATCAATTTTAGTTATAATATCTCTTGAAGCAGCAAGATGAACTGCAGCAGTTACACTAACTTTCGCTTCTAGCATACAACCAAGCATACATTCAACTCCATAAACTTCAGCAATAGCTGCTATTTTTAAAGCATTGTGAAGCCCTCCAGCTTTCATTAATTTAATATTAATTAAATCTGCTGCGCCCATCTGTATAACTTTCATTGCATCCATAGGTGACGAAACACTTTCATCAGCTAAAACTGGTATTGAAACATTGTCAGTTACATATTTCATGCCTTCAAAGTCATGTGCTAATACTGGTTGCTCTACAAATTCAATATCTAAACCAGCATCTGCCATTTCATTTAATACTCTTACAGCTTCTTTTGGAAGCCATCCTTGATTTGCATCAATTCTAAGTTTAATATCAAACCCAATTGCATTTCTAATTGCTTGCATTCTTTTGATATCCATCTCTGCATCTTTACCAACTTTTATTTTTAATGTTTTATAACCTAAATTAACCGCTTCAATACTATCATTTGCCATTTGCTCTGGATCATTTACGCTAATTGTAATATCTGTAGTTATTTCAGTTTTGCTTCCGCCTAAAAGTTTATAAACTGGAGTATTATATAATTGTCCAAATAAATCATAAACTGCAATGTCCACGGCTGCTTTTGCACTAGTATTTTTTACTATAGATTTTTCAATTTTATCCATGATTCCTTCTAAATTTGAAATATCCATTCCAATAATACTCTTTTTAATGTGATCTTCTATTGCTCCAACTATTGCTCCAGTTGTATCACCAGTAATAACACCAGTTGGAGGAGCTTCCCCATAACCAACATGTCCTGTATCAGTAATAATTTTAACTATTACATCATTTACCGCATCAACTGTTCGTAATGCAGTTTTAAAAGGTTTTTTCAATGGCACTGAAATAAACCCAATTTTAATATCAACAATTTTCATTTAGAAGTCCTCCTACATAATAAACAAATTAACTTTATTTATTATTCAAATACTTTTTAACCGCATCCTTATATGCAATTAATATCGCTTTTTGCGAGCTTCCAAAATATCCAGTCATTATTCTTTTTTCAATTTCCTCATCATATTTATCAAATTTTTTTCCAATAAATATACTTTTTATAAACTGTTCAGTTATTGAAATTGTAGCTGAACAACCTAGATCGATAACCTCATCAGTCTCTTTATCAACTACAAATCCAATAAAAAATATTTTGAATTGCTCTGTTATAGCATTATCGTTTCCTGTTCTTCCATGTCCTATAATATAAATCGAATTCTCATTATACAATATTATCACCCTCCATATTCTGTAAATCATTGTATTTATATTATATTACATTTTTGTTTATATTACATCATTGATAATATTTTTCCAACCATCAGTCCGCCACCTGTACCAATTATATACCCGAGCATTGCCATTAGCACTCCAACTGGAATTAATACTTCACCATATGATGCCGCTAATATTGGTGCTGATGCTACCCCGCCAATATTAGCAAGACTTGCAATACCACATGTAAATAAGTCTAATTTAAAAATCTTTGCAACTACTATCATAATTAAAGCATGAACTAATAAAATAACAAATCCAGCTAAAATATATAATGGTGCATCTCCTAATTCAGCAAAATTTGCTCTAGAAGCAATTAATCCAACTATAGTATATAACATAACATTTGATAATTGACTTGAACCACCAATCTTACCAAACTTAGTCATTGCTAAAGTTACTCCTGCAACTGTTGCTATCATTACTGACCATGTAGTTCCTGTAATAAAACTTGTTTTTGGTAAAATTCCTGCAAAATATTGTGCAAATGCAGATACAAATAAACTTGTTCCTAATAAAAGCATTAATTCATAAAAATCAACATGGTTTTTATTTCCATTATCTTCTGCTTCTAAATGCTTTGTTACTTCGGCTAATGCTGTTCCATCAGCTTTTGTAAATTTACTAAACATTTTTTCAAATGGAACTAAAGCTAACAGTATCATTACCCAAATTGAATAATCAATTGAATCAATTAATAATGTGTAGCCCATGCTTGAATCAGTAATATCTAAAGCTCCTTGAATAGCAGCCATATTTCCTGTTCCACCCATCCAGCTTCCTGCTAATGCTGCAAATGCTTTCCATGACCCTGGTTCAAATGCTCCCTTAAACATTGCAAACATCACTACAAATCCTATTCCTATACTAATTGAAGCTGAGAAAAAACCTATAAGCATTTTAGGTCCTAACTTCATAATTTTTCTTAAATCACATCTTAATAACATTAAAAAAATCATAGCTGGTAATAAATTACCTTTTACAGCTTTATATGCTGCAGTTACACTATCAGTTTTTTCCCATACATGAAAAGTTGAAAGTAACATTACTGAAAAATAAATCACTACAATTGCTGGTACATACTTAAAAAATTTACTATCACTTTTCTTTTCTACTAAAATTACCAATCCTGCAAAAAATATTATTACAGCTAAATACATAAATCCATTTGTTATCATACTATTATTCCTCTCCTTTTAATAAATCTCTACAAAAACAAAAAAACGAGACACAATGAAAAAACTAATTTCATCAGGTCTCGTTTACGACGATGTTTAACAACAAAATAAACAAGGTGATTAATATTCAATTTATAAATATAAAATAAGTATAATAATTTATGCAAACGTTGTCAAGAATTATTTTAACATGCTAAATTTTTAGTTTTCAAAACTATTTCCCTTAAATAACCTACAATAGCTTCATCAAACTGAGTTCCTTCACAATTAATTAATTCTTGAATTGCTTCACTCTCTGTTAAAGGTATTTTACGATAATATCTACTACTTGTCATTGCATCATATGCATCTGCAACAGATAATATTTTTGCTAAAACACTTATTTCATTACCCTTTAATCCATTAGGGTATCCTGTTCCATCGATTCTCTCATGGTGTTGTAATATTATTATTCTAGCCTCTAATAGAAATTCAATACCATGAAGAATATTATATCCAATTTCTGGATGCGTTTTTATTATGTTATACTCCTCTTTTGTAAGTCTACCTTCTTTTGTAATAATTGATGTTGGAATACCAATTTTACCAATATCATGTAATAGTGATGCGAATTCTAAATCTTTAATTTCTGAATCACTCAATTCCATTTCAATTGCAATTTTTTTAGCAATCTTGCTAACACGATTACAATGACCACTCGTATATTCATCACTTACTTCAATTGCATTTGCCAACGCACCAACTGTTGAAATATAATTTTCATTAATTTTCACAGCATATTCCTCTTTTTCTATAAGAGTTTCTTTTAATTTATCTAACATATTATTTAATTCATTGCCCATAATTTCAAATTCGTCATTAGATTTAATAAAACATCGCGCATCAATATCCCCATCTGATATTTTACCTATAGTTTCCATAATAATATTTAACGGTAAAGTTATTTCAATTGAAAGCAAAGAACCTAAAAAAACAATAAATATTGATGCTAAAATTGCCACTTGTATTAATTCATTTCTAATTACTAATAATTCAGTTTCAAAATTTATTGGTGATATACCAATTAATTTCCAATTAACATTATTAACATTTAAGTACGATATCATAGATTTGATGCCATTTACCTCAATAATAAAATTTTCTTCTTTATCTCTATATATTTTGTTTGCCCAATTTTGATTAGCTAAATTCATGCTTAACATATCGTGATTCGGATGCGCAAAAATATAACCTTTATCATCAACAAGCATTAATGTACCATCATTACCAAACTTTAAATTCCCAATAATTCTTGAAAATCTTGTTAACTTAAGGTCTGCACCAACAACACCCTTAATTTTTCCATCTTTAACAACTGCTTTAGCAACAGTTATAATAACCTCACCAGAATCACCAGCATCTATATACGGTTCTGTCCAAACAACTTCATCTCTATTACTAATAGCATCTTTATACCAATCACGAGAGCGACAATCATATTCCAAAGGCATTGATTCATCCAATGGTTCAATATAAATTCCACCATCTTCTTCACTTGCAAAATATATCCATGCAATATCTGTATTTGACATTTCATATCCTTGCCATAATTTAACAACTAAATCAAAATTATCCGGAACTTTTCTTACAAGTTTTTCTACACCATCAGGTTTTTCATAATTAACTATTCTTGAATCTTTTGCCCATGCAATTACAAAATTCTCCATTTCACTCATAAAATTATTTAAAAAGTAATTATTAACATTTTCTAGTTGCATATTTCTTTCAGATATTTCTTCATTTATTAATTTATTTTTCATACTTGAATAAT
>JAUCFZ010000081.1 GCA_030377915.1 Clostridiaceae bacterium HSG29 | reverse complement strand
ATAGTATTTATTTTGGAGGTGGGACTCCTTCTACATTAACAGTTCATGAAATGAATGAAATATTTTTACTTTTAACAGAGGAAATTGATATGTCAAATATATTAGAATTTACTTTTGAAGCTGGAAGGCCAGATACTATTACAGAAGAAAAACTAGAAATTATGAAAAAATTTAATGTTTCAAGAATTTGTCTTAATCCACAAACTATGGATAATGAGATTTTAAAGAAAGTAAATAGAAATCATACTAAAGAGGATATTTTAGAAAAGTATGAAATGATAAAAAGATTTAATTTTGATAGTTTAAATATGGATTTAATTCTAGGGCTTCCAAATCAAACAATGGAAACTTATGAAAAAACATTAAAAATAATAAAAGATTTAAAACCTGATAATATTACTATTCATTCATTATCAATAAAAAAAGGTTCAAATCTTAAAAATACTGGATATAAATTTGAAGATGAAAGTTTAACTGGAAAATTAATGGAGTATTCAAAAGAATATTTAAATGATTTATATAATCCATATTATTTATATAGGCAGAAAAATATTATTGGAAATCTTGAAAATATTGGGTTTTCGCTAGAAGAAAAAGAATCGCTTTATAATATTAAAATTATTGAAGAAAGGCATACCATTTTAGCATTTGGAGCTGGTGCAGTTTCAAAAATAGCATATGAAAACTCTGATAGATTTGATAGAGTTGCAAATTTAAAAGGTGTTGAAGAGTATATTTTAAGAGTTGATGAAATGATAACTAGAAAATTGGATGCGATTGAAAGCATAGTTAGGTAGGTATATATGATTAGTTTTAAAAATGATTATTCTGAAGGAGCACATGAAAATATTATTAATTTACTTGTCAAAAGTAATTTAAAGCAAGAAAATGGATATGGAGAAGATAATTATTCGACTATTGCTAGAGAAAAAATTAAAAAAACTATAAATAATGATAATATTGATATTCATTTTATTTCTGGAGGAACTCAAGCTAATTTGACTGTTATCTCTTCTATTTTAAAACCATATGAATCTGTAATAGCTGCAAAAACAGGTCATATTTGTGTTCATGAAACTGGAGCAATTGAAGCAACTGGTCATAAAATAAATGAAATTGAAACTAAAAATGGTAAATTATATCCTGAATTAATTTTACCAATATTAAATGAACATACGGATGAGCATATGGTTAAACCTAAACTTGTTTTTATTTCAAATTCAACTGAAATAGGGACAGTTTATACAAAAGATGAACTTGTAAATTTAAGCGAATTTTGTAAAAGTAATGATTTATTATTATATTTGGATGGTGCACGATTAGGTTCGGCTTTAACAAGTGAAGGGAATGATCTAACTTTAGAGGATTTATCTAAGTTACTTGATGTTTTTTATATTGGTGGAACTAAAAATGGTGCTCTTATAGGTGAAGCGATAATAATCATAAACGATGAATTAAAAGATAATTTTAGGTTTAATTTAAAGCAAAAAGGTGCTCTTCTTGCTAAAGGAAGATTAATTGCAATTCAATTTGTTGAACTTTTCACGGATAATTTATTTTTTAAGCTTGCTACTCATGCAAACTTAATGGCGAAGATTATATCGGATGAAATAAAAAAACTTGGTTTTGAATTTCTAACTGATTCAAAATCTAATCAAATATTTCCTATATTACCAAATAAATTAATAAATAAACTTGAAAAAAATTATGATTTTTATATTTGGCAGAAAATAGATAATGATACTTCAGCTATAAGAATTGTTACTTCTTGGGCAACTAAAGAAATACTCTTTTTTTAGTATCTCAAGAATCTCTTCCTTTAAATAACCGTTATCTATATATTTATGCACCACTTTAACTGGTCTCATACCTGTAAGGATTCCCCACTTACCACTTGGTTTTTTATATTTTGAAATCAATTTATACATACTATATTTTATAATACGTTTATGATAATTTCTTATAAACAAATCAATATCACTTTTATTTTCACGTTTATCAATTGATTCATCAATTAATTCATTGTTTTTATATAGCTTATTTTCAACAATAAAATCATTTCCAACAATCTCAATTGAATTTTCTAAATGAAATTCACAATCAGTATTTACTAAGTTAAATTTAATTTCATTAAAAAAAACCAACAATAATTGAGTAACATCATACTCATAATCATGGTTCTTTAAATTTATATTAATCATAATTTCTCCTTCTAAAAAAATCCTATTTTAAAAAAAAGGATTTTTAATTATTTCATTATTTATTGTTGTAGACGGTCCATGACCAGGATAAACCATAGTTTCTTTTGATAGAATTAATAATTTCTCTTTAATTGAAGAAATTATTTTAAATCGATCTCCACTAGGAAGGTCTGTTCTACCAATTGAATTTTTAAATAAAGTATCGCCTGCAAAAAGAATATTATCAACTAATACACATGAACTTCCTTCAGTATGTCCAGGAGTATGAATTAATTTTAAAGTTAATGAACCAACTTGTAATATGTCACCATCTTTAAATGTAATATCAGGTGAAAATTCAATTTTATTTTTCATTCTGCTTGATAAATTAGCCTCACTATCGTTTAACATATATGCATCAAACTCATTTATATATATAGTCGAATTATATTTTGCTTTTAACTCTATAACAGCTCCAATATGATCAAAATGCCCATGAGTTAAAATAATATATTTCAAATTTAAATCATTATTTACTAAAATTTCATCAATTACTTCAAAATCACCAGCAGGATCAATTACAAAAGCTTCTTTAGTTAATTCATCAGCTGCAATATAACAATTAGTATAATAAACTCCAACTCCAACTTTTTTCAAAAACATATTAAAACCTTTTCTTACTGTCAACTAGTAAAGTTACAGGTCCATCATTTTTAATATCCACTTCCATATGAGTTTGAAAAACTCCAGCTTCTACTTTTAATTTATATTCATTTGCAATATATTTTAAAAAGTCGTCATATAGCTTTTTAGCTTTTTCAGGACGTGCTGCATTAATAAAACTTGGTCTTCTTCCTTTTCTACAGTCGCCTTGCAATGTGAATTGAGATATAACTAATACTTCTCCAGATTTATCTAAAATTGACAAATTCATTTTATCATTCTCATCTTCAAATATTCTTAAATTAATAATTTTATCAGCAAGATATTTAACATCATTTTCATTATCTTCATTTTCAATTCCTAATAAAATATTTAAACCTTTATCAATACTTCCAACTATTTTTCCATCTACTTTTACACTAGAACTACTTACTCGTTGTACTACAGCTCTCATTACTCCTCCTAGTTGATTACTCTTTTTACTTCTATTACTCCATCAACTTTCTTTAAATTATTTATTAATTTAGATAAATGCTTCTTATTTGTTATTTCAATAATCATTTCAACAGTTGCAATTCCTTTTTTATCTTTTCTAGCATTTAATCCATTTACAATAAAGTTTTCATTATTAATTATAATTGTAATTTCAGATAATAATCCTTTTCTATCATTTCCAATTATTTTCACTTTTGCTTCATAAGCATTTTTTGCATTATTATCAACCCATTCCACTTCAATAAATCTTTCTTTTGATTTTTCTAAATCAACAAAATTAGGACAATCTACTCTATGAATTGTAACGCCTCTTCCCTGAGTAACATAACCAATAATTTCATCGCCAGGTACTGGATTACAACATTTTGCAAAACGTGTAAGTACATTTTCTAGACCTTTTACAACAACTCCAACATTCTCTCTTTTTTTCAAAGTACTTTTTTTAAGTCTTTCTGGACTAAATTTTCCTTTTTTAATTTCTTCTTCTTTTTTAAACTCTTTAATTCTTGGAATTACCTGTTTAGTAAGTATTCCACCATAACCTATTGCCTCATATAAATCTTCAAGGGTTTCAAGACTTAATCTTTTAAGTATTGTGATAAGCCATTCATCCTTATCTTTTAAATCCTCTTTAAGCGAAAGACGAGCATATTTCATTTCTCTTTCTAAAATAGCTTTTCCTTTTTCAACATTTTCATCATGGCGTTCTTTTTTAAACCATCGTCTAATTCTATTCTTAGCATGATTACTCTGTACAATATTTAACCAATCTCTAGACGGACCAGAGCCTTTTTTAGTAATAATGGATACTATCTCACCTGAAGATAATTTATATGTTAATGGTACAATTTTACCATTAACTTTTGCACCAACACATTGATGTCCTACTTGTGAATGAACTTTATATGCAAAATCAATTGGAGTTGATCCATTAGGTAATTCAAAAACTTCGCCATTTGGTGTATATACAAAAACTTCATTTACATATAAATCAATTTTTATAGAATCTAAAAACTCCTCTGGATCAGCATTTTCATTTTGATTTTCTAAAATTTCTCGTACCCAATCAAGCTTTTTATCAATATTCTCTTCTTTACCACCTTTATAAATCCAATGAGCTGCGATTCCATATTCTGCAACTCTATGCATTTCTTCAGTTCTAATTTGGATTTCTAAAGTTTCACCATCATTAGTTATTACAGTAGTATGTAGCGATTGATATAAATTTGATTTTGGCATTGCAATATAATCCTTAAATCTACCTGGAATTGGATTCCAAATAGTATGACAAATTCCAAGAACAGAATAGCATTCTCTTAAATCATTTACAATTATTCTAATAGCAGTTAAATCAAATATTTCATCAAATTCTTTATTTCCATCAACCATTTTTTTATAAATACTATAAAAATGTTTTGCTCTACCATTAATTTCAAATTCCGCACCAATTTGCTCTTTTATATTGTTTTTTAGCAATTCGATATTTTTATTAATAATATCTTCACGCTCAGAACGTTTTTTCTTTATTTTCTCAACCAATTCATGATACTCATCTAAATGTAAATATGAAAAAGAAATATCTTCAAGTTCCCATCTTATTTGTGACATCCCAAGCCTATCTGCAATTGGAGCATAGATTTCCAATGTTTCCATTGCTTTTTCTTGTTTCTTTTTAACAGACATATATTCCAAAGTACGCATATTATGGAGTCTATCAGCAAGTTTTATCAAAACTACTCTAATATCTTTAGCCATTGCTAAAAACATTTTTCTTAAGTTCTCACCTTTTTGTATTTCCTTTGATTCATATCTTAAATTCGTTAATTTTGTAACACCATCAACTAAAAGTGCTATTGTTTCGCCAAAAATTTCACTAATTTCTTCCTTAGAATATTTAGTATCTTCAACCACATCATGTAAAATAGAAGCAATTATAGTTTCCTCATCCATTTTCATTCCAGCTAAAATCAAAGAAACAGCAATAGGATGAATAAAATAATCTTCTCCAGATTTTCTTTTCTGTCCTTCATGTGCTTCTTTAGCAAAATAATATACTTTTTTTATATTGTCAATATTATACTCATCATTTAATTTAACAAGTTCATTTATGTACGTATTATAATCTATAACAATCACCTTCTTCTATGTTAATTATATTGATTATACATAAAACCTACAAAAAATACAAATTACTTTTTAATAAGCGACTTAATTTTATAATCTGTTAGCTTATCCTTTCCATTTAAAAAACCAAGTTCAATTAAAAATACCATTCCAACTACTTCTCCACCTAGTTTTTCAACCATTTTAACGACTGCTTCTACAGTTCCGCCTGTAGCTAATAAATCATCAGCAATAAGCACTTTATCCCCTGGCTCTATTGCATCTGCATGAATCTCAAGCGTGTCAGTTCCATATTCCAAATCATAAGTATATGAAAGTGTTTTTGCTGGTAATTTCCCAGGTTTTCTTACAGGTACAAATCCTGTTTTAGTTGCATATGAAATAGGCGTTCCTAAAATAAAGCCTCTTGCTTCAGGACCTACTACTTTATTAAAATTTAAATCCTTTACTAATTCAATACATGCATCAACAGAATCATGAAAAGCATCTCCATCTTTTAATAAAGTTGTAATATCCATATACTCAATTCCTTCTTTTGGAAAATCTTTTATCATTCTTATTTTACTTTCAAAATTCATTCTAGATCACTTTCCCTTTCAATTCTAGTAATTTTATAAAAATTGAATTTTCTTCAATTTTAATAGTTTTCTCTGGTTTTGGTAAAATAGTAATATTTATATTAACACCATTATATTTAAAATCAATAATTTTAATTTCTTTTAGTATTTCTAAAGCAAACAAAACTTTAACTTCTGATATATTAATCAACTTAGAAATATTCCTTATATTAAAATCATTAATATTTAATACCTTTTTATAAACTTTTATAATATCTTTTTTATCAGGAATTTCCTTAAAAATACTCTTTAAATTTTCAATACGATTATGATTTGTAAAACTTATAAGTTTATCTATTTTTTTTCTAATAGGAATATCATAAAATATTATTTGCTCATAATCATTAATTTTAATATTTTTTAAAATAGGGTTAATTAAAATATCTTTATCTGTAATTTCATCAACAACATTAAAATGAAACTTCCATTTTTCATATTTTTTCTTATCCTCATTAGATAATGATTCAATAGAATTAATAAGTATCAGTGTTTTTAAATCAATATCTTTAATTGAATCTCTTTGAATAGATAAATCATTAAAATTAATATTATTAAAATAAGTAACATTATTTTTAAGACTA
>JAUCFZ010000080.1 GCA_030377915.1 Clostridiaceae bacterium HSG29 | reverse complement strand
GTAAAAATTTCTATATGAATCATAATTGCGTTATTTTAGATGTAAATATTGTAACTTTTGGAGATAATGTAATGATTGGACCAAATGTTCAAATTTATACTGCTACACATCCAGTTAATGCTGATATTAGAAATAAAGGGAGAGAGCTAGGGTATAAAGTAACAATAGGAGATAATGTTTGGGTTGGTGGAGGATCTATAATTTGTCCAAATATTACAATTGGAGATAATGTGGTAATAGCTGCTGGAAGTGTTGTAGTAAAAAACGTTCCTGAAAATGTTATAGTAGGAGGAAATCCTGCTAAAATAATTAAAACTATTGTTTAATTATTTGACTTTCAAAATTTTGTAATGTATATTTATAATACCCCTATATAGAGGGGTGGGAGTGTGAGTATGAAAAATAGACTTATATTAATTACACTAGCAATATTTATGATGATCTTTGGTATTTATAGAGGTGAAATGGCGGTTGTTTTTGATAAGGCCGTTAATATATGTTTGGAATTGTACAAGGTTTCCAACCAATTGCAAGTTTCAATTATGGAGCAAAAAATTTCAAACGTGTAATTGAAACAGTGAAAATTTCAACAAAATATTTAATTGTTTATTCCACAATCGGATTTTTAATAATTCAAATATTCCCAAATTCAATAATTCGCATTTTTAATAATGATGCAGATTTAATTACTCTGGGATCAAAAGCTATTAGATTTGTAACAATTTTAATACCACTTATTGGTGTTCAAATTATAGCTGCATCATTATTTCAAGCTCTTGGAAAAGCAAAACCAGCACTTGTTATTTCAATGTCAAGACAAACATTATTTTTAATTCCTTTGGTTTTAATAATGCCAAAAATTAATAATTTAGGGCTAATAGGCATTTTCGCAGCATTTCCAATAGCTGACTTTATGGCAATAATATTAAGTTTTATTTTACTTAAAAAAGAAATAAATCTACTTCATAAAACAGAAGAGCAACTTATAATAGAAAACTATAATGAAAAAAGCCTAAATTAATAGGCTTTTTTTAAATTGCAGAAATAATTTTTCCAACTATCTCTTCTCTATGATTTTTTATATCTACTTTTACTCTTTTCATTATATTTTCATATTCTGTATTATCAATATATCCATGTTTTAATAAAAGTGATGGAATTACTGCATCAAGGGCTCTATAAGCTCCATCTTCAGTTTTCATTGCTATTCCAATTCCTTTATCAATGATTGACATACAATAAACTGATTCTGCTCCTAATTTTGCTAAAACTTTACCTTTTGTTTCTTCCATTATTATTGTATCAAGTCTACCTGTTCCAGCAACATAATAAGGATTTTCTATCATTGCAATTGATATTCTTCTTAATGATTCTTTTCTATTTTCATCACCTAATTTAGCATACGCTAATGCCATATTGTAAATGGGTAGTCCAAATACCGGAACTCCACATCCATCAATAGCAATATCAATTTCATTAATTTTCATTTCAGTAATATTACTTATTGATTTAAGCATTTCTTGCTGTATTTCATGATCAATTAAAATATAATTTTCTAGATTATAATTTCTTAATACACCCAATGTAAGCATTCCGGAATGTTTACCAGAACAAGGATTATTAGCTTTTGTAAAAATTTGGCCTTTTTTTAACATATCAACATATGTTTTAACATGCATTGGATTAGCTACTCCACAATCTAAATCATCTACAGTTTTTCCAATTTTAGATAAAATACTTTGTGCTAACTTAACATGTTTTTCTTCACCACCATGAGAAGAACAAATTAATGCAAGTTCAGTTGAATTTAAATTAAATTTTTCAATTCCACCTGCTTCTATCATAGGAATTGCTTGAAAAGGTTTTGCAGATGATCTCCAAAATGTTCTTTTATAACTATCACCATAATTAAATACTATATTATTATTTATATCCACTGCTACAATATCCCCGCGATGAATACTTTCAACTTTATCCCCTCTTGTAATGTGTACAATTTCTACTGACATATCTCCTCCTATACCAATTCTATTATTAATATTATAACATTTTAACTCAAATTATTACAATAGTTTAATAATTTGAAACGAATAATATGATTTAATTATGATATACTTTTGATAATTAATATCAAAGAGGAGGAAATAAATGAATTATTTAGAAAATTTAGAAAAATATGCAAGTCTTATAGTAAATGTCGGAATAAACGTTCAAAAAGACCAAGAAGTCATACTTAATGCCCCTGTTAATGCAGTTGATTTAACAAGATTAATTGTAAGAAAATCTTATGAAGCTGGTGCTAGTGACGTAATAGTTCGTTATAGTGATGAAATAATAACTCATACAAAACTAGAATTATCAAATGAAAATAATTTAAAAAATATTAGAAAATGGGAATATGATGGAATGCTAGAAAACCATTTGAAAAAAGGTGCTGCTGTTTTTTCAATAATTTCAAGTGATCCAAATTTAATGAAAGATATTGAACCATCAAAAATGAAAACATATATTGTCTCTACTCAAAAAGCTGCAAAACCTTATAAGAATTACATTATGAATGGTCATTCTCCATGGTCATTAGCTGCTTATCCTAATAAAGAATGGGCTGAAAGAGTTTTTCCTAATTTAAAAGGACAAGATGCAATTGATAAATTATGGGAAGATATTTTTGAAATTACTAGAGTTGACCAAGAAAATCCTGTAGAAGCTTGGAATAAACATATTTCAAATATTAATGAGAAAGTAAAGTTTTTAAATGAAAATAAAATGAAGAAATTAATATATAAATCACCAATAACTGATTTAACAATTGAGTTATCTGAAAAGCATTTATGGTGTGGCGCTGATGATGAATTAAATGGAGATATCAAAACTAAATTTTTAGCAAATATACCAACTGAAGAAATATTTACATTACCTAAGAAAAATGGAATTAATGGATATGTAACAAGCACTAAACCTTTAAGTTATAGTGGAAATCTAATTGAAGATTTTAAAATTACTTTCAAAGAAGGTAAAATTGTTGATTTTGATGCTAAAAATGGTAAAGAATTCTTAAAAAATATTATTGATACTGATGAGGGTTCTAAATTCATTGGTGAAGTTGCATTAGTTCCTCATGAATCACCAATTTCTAATAAAAATACAATTTACTATAATACTTTATTTGATGAAAATGCATCATGCCATTTAGCAATAGGTAATGCTTATTTAAGTTGTGTTGAAGGTGGAACTGATATGTCAAAAGAAGAATTAGATGAAGTTGGTTTCAATACTTCATTAACACATGTTGATTTTATGATAGGTTCTTCTGATTTAAATATTACTGGAATTACATTTGATGGCAAAGAAATAAAAATATTTGAAAAAGGTAACTGGGCGTTTTAGGGGGAATAATGAATAATAAAATTAATGTAGAATTTATTAATACTGTAATTGAAGATTTATTAAATACACCAAGTCCTAGTGGATATTGTCATGCAATTATGGACAAAGTAAAAAAATATGCAAATGATTTAAATGCTAATTTTACAGATACTCAAAAAGGATGTGGAATATTATCTATTAAAGGAAGTTCAGATTATACTATTGGACTTTCAGCTCATGTAGACACTCTTGGAGCAATGGTGAGATCAATTAACTCAAATGGCACTTTAAAGTTTACTAGTATAGGTGGATTTATGATGCATTCTATTGAAGGTGAATATTGTATTATTCACACTAGAGATGGAAAAGAATATAGTGGAACAATTTTAAGTTCACACCCTTCTGTTCATGTTTATGATGATGCAAGAAAACAAGAACGAATTGAAACAAATATGGAAATTCGTATTGATGAACTTGTAGAAAATAAAGAAGATGTAAAAAAATTAGGAATTGAAGTAGGAGATTATATTTCATTTGATTCAAGAACTCAACTTTTAAAAAATGGTTTTATTAAATCAAGACATCTTGATGATAAAGCTGGTGTTGCAGTTTTATTTGGACTGATTAAATATTTTAAAGAAAATAATATTACTCCAAAATCAAATATTGAAATATTTATTTCAACATATGAAGAAGTTGGTCATGGCTCATCATATATTCCTGATTCAATCAAGGAATTAATAGCAATTGATATGGGTGCTATGGGTGATGATTTATCATGTAAAGAAACCCAAGTTTCTATTTGCGCTAAAGATTCAAGCGGTCCATATGATTATAATATGGTTACAAAGCTTGTTAATCTTTCAAAAGAAAATAAAATTAATTATGCTTTAGATATTTACCCTCATTATGGCTCAGATGCATCAGCTGCATTAAGTGCAGGCCACAATATTAAATGCGCTTTAATTGGCCCTGGTGTTCATGCATCACATCATATGGAAAGAACTCATATTGATGGCATAATAAATACTTTAAAATTATTGATTTCATATCTAAAATAGAAATAAAAAAGTTGGCAAAATTTTGTCAACTTTTTTTGTTTATAAATATAATAAAATTAGAATATCAATGTTATTTTTTTAAAATCGCTGTAAAATACAATATTGCACCATTTTCATATGATTTACTTTCGAAATCAAAATCATATTTCTTAAAAATTTGATTTAATTCATTTTCAGAATAAAGTGTACCACTAATTTTACTTTTTTCTAATTTTCTTTCAGGAATTGGAACACTACAAAAGAATATTGAATTAGTTTTTAAAACTCTTTTTAATTCATTTATAAATAAATTAATATCATCAAAAAAATTTAAAGATAAATTACATATTGCATAATCAAATGAATTATCCTCAAATGGCAATTCATCAGCTGATGAATTATATAATTCGAAATTATCAAAATTATTCTTTTTAAATTTGTAATTAGCTTTTTTCAATAAACCTTTACTAATATCAATTCCTACATATCTATTATCATTAGGTAATACCTCTGCTAAAGCCCCGCTTCCAGTTCCTAATTCAATAATATTTAAACTATGTATATCTATAAATTCATTTTTTAATATTTCAAAATGTTTATTTATGTTAGCATTTAATAATTTAGGAAAAACTGATTTCTCCATTAATTTATCATAAGAAAAGGAAAACAAATATCCAAGCCAAGGCTTAAATTTTTTAATTTTACCACTTCTATCTATCAAATAATTTATTTCTTGTTTTTTAACTGTAAAATTTTCTTTAATACTTTTCATGTTATTTATTTCCCTCCTTTTTAATAATATTTATTCATTATAATAATTTAAGACGGAACTGAAACATCTACCCATTTCATATTATTTGAATACATATTTAATTCATCATTCGTTAATTTAATTGCAGAATTTTCACTACCACAACCAGGAAATATATAATCGTAACTTTTTAATGAAATATCTAAATATATTTTTAATCCATTATTATTTCCAAAAGGACAAACTCCTCCTACTGGATGGCCAGTAACTTTTTTAACATCATTGAATTTTACCATTTTAATTGGGCATCCAAATTCTTTTTTAAATTTAGAATGATTTAATTTACAATCTCCTGCAATTACAACAAGAATAGCTCCGTTTTCAATGTTTACAGCTAAAGTTTTTGCAATCTGCCCTTCCTTTACACCAACTGCTTTTGCTGCTAAAGGAACTGTAGCTGTTGATACATCAAATTCAATAACATCATTTTCACGATTAAACTGTTTAAAATATTCTTTTACATCTTCTATTGCCATATTATCTCCCCCATTCCATTTATATAGATTATATCCTTTTGATATATTAATTTCCACATTTTTTTGACACATAGATGCCATATTAAAGTTTTAATATAGTAAATAATGGTATAATACTAATATAATTGGATAGAGAGGTGATTTATGAAAAATAAAATCCTAGTGGTTGAAGATGAAAAAAGAATGAACAATTTAATAAAAGATTTTTTAATTACTGAAGATTACGAAATTATACAAGCATTTGATGGCGATGAAGCAATTGATTTATTTTATAATACTAAAGATATATCACTGGTGATACTCGATGTAAATTTACCAATAAGAGACGGTTGGAGCCTACTTCGTGAATTTAAAAGTGAAATGCCTTTAATTCCTGTAATAATGCTTACTGCTCGAAGCCAAGCTTCTGATGAATTATTTGGTTTTGATTTAGGCGCAGATGATTATGTAACAAAACCATTTAATATGAAAATTTTAGTTGCTAGAATACGTACTCTTTTAAATAAATCAATTAAATCAGAAACTAAAGCGAAATTAGAATATAATTGGATAACACTTGATTCAATGGCTCATAAATTTTATATTGAAAATGAAGAAGTAATATTGACACCAATTGAATATGATTTACTAATTTACCTCCTTAAAAATAAAAATATTGCTCTTACAAGAGAACAAATATTAAATAGTGTATGGGGTTATGATTATTATGGTGATATTTCTACTGTAGCTGTACATATACGTAAATTAAGAGAAAAAATCGAATTAAATCCAAAGAAACCAAAATATATTGAAACTGTATGGGGAACTGGGTATAGATTTATTTAAAAGATTAGCAATAATCTTTTTTTGTTATTGTGAAGGAAAGTTCTTTGATTATTATAACGAGTGACAATTTCACTTGAATATCATAGGAAGTGTAATGGCCTATCTAAAACATTTCTAAGAAATTATTTATATTATAAGTGTTTAAAAATGTTATAATATATCTATAAGAAAATGGGTGATTAAATGATTAAAAAAGGATTCAAATTTGGAATGTTATTGCAAATTGCAGTTGGACCTGTTTGTATATATATATTTAATGAATCAGTTAGAAAAGGTCTTTTAAGCGCATTTGCAGGGGTAATTGCAGTAGTGTTGA